>JANPAP010000205.1:0-5958 GCA_031429975.1 Chitinophagaceae bacterium | reverse complement strand
AAATTAGGCGGACAAAATAAATTACCACGGCTTAGTAACGACCGGAAAATTGCAGATGCACTGGAACCATTTATTCAAAATTAAATTTGTACAAACAGTTCTTATTACTTTCAATTTAAAATGCTGAGTATATTTTTTGTTCGGAAAGGAACATTTCAAAATCCAATTTTTAATTACTGGTAGTTGTAGTAAAAATAAAATTTTGATAGCATTGGCAACAATTAATATTTCAATTTTAGTTGAGTATGCTTGATAATTTACCATGGATAGTTTCGGGATGATAATGTTCTATCAAAGAAATTGTAACCTCGATAAAAATTTTCTATTCAATAATTAAATATTTAATTTACTTTTACAACGAATTTATATTTTTTAAAAAAGTGAAACACAATCAATCTCATATTTTTTCAATATCCTGTAATCCATCAAGGGTACAGTGTTATGTTGTAAATGAGATGTTATCATTTCCCCGACGCCGACCTGGATGCTGATAGGACGAGTAGCTAAAACCTGCCCCTGTCAGTGAAAAATCTCCAAATTTTTTTTATAAGTTTTTAATAACCTGATTCAATTTTAAATAAATTGGAAACAACCGACATCATTATACGCCCTGCAATAATTGCAGATATCCATCACGCAATTGCAATCACTAACGAAATGGCATCCTCTGCGAAAGCAAGAGGAACGGGCATTGCACAGCGGTCGCCGGAATATATCGAGAAAAAAATAGTAGAAGGTAAAGCAATTATTGCAATTACCCCTAACGATACCTGGGTAGGTTTTTGTTATATTGAAGCCTGGGGCCACGACGAGTTTGTTGCCAACAGCGGATTGATTGTAGCTCCTGAATTTAGAAAAAGCGGTGTTGCAAAAAAAATCAAAAAAAGAATTTTTGATTTAAGCCGGGAGAAATATCCCGACGCAAAAATATTTGGATTAACTACCGGTTTGGCAGTGATGAAAATAAATTCAGAGTTGGGGTATGAGCCTGTTACTTACAGCGAACTTACCAATGATGAAGAATTTTGGGCTGGCTGTAAAAGTTGTGTTAACTACGATATATTGATGAGCAAGGAAAGAAAAAATTGTATGTGCACAGCAATGTTGTACGATCCAAAAGATCATTACCCCGTTGCTGAAACAAAACAGTATTTTGAAGAAAATAAAAATAGTTTGGAAAGACTACTCCGGTTTAAACAATGGAAATTATTAAAACAATTTTTCAAAAAACAATCCAATAATGGCGGTACATCTAAATCGTTGTTCAGGCATTTTTTTAATTTTTAAATTCTCTTAAATGGTTTCAGAAAATAATTCCGATTTAAATAACGCCCTTTTAGGAGAAGGGGGCAAAGTTGTTTTAGGTTTTAGTGGTGGATTGGATACTACTTATTGTGTAAAATATCTTACCGATGAAAAAGGGTACGAAGTACATTCCGTAATTGTAAACACTGGCGGATTTACTGATGATGAAATAAAAAAAGTGGAAGCACATGCCTATAATCTTGGCGTAAAATCGCATACCACCGTTAATGCTGTAAAAAGTTATTACGATAAAATTATCAAGTACCTGATTTTTGGAAATGTTTTAAAAAATAATACCTATCCATTAAGTGTAAGTGCTGAAAGGTTAAGCCAGGCAGTTTTTATAGCAGAGCATGTACAGCATTTAAATGCTGATATCGTTGCTCATGGCAGCACTGGTGCAGGCAACGACCAGGTTAGATTTGACATGATATTTAATATTCTGATTCCAGGTGTGGAAATCAGTACTCCCATCAGAGATTTACAATTAAGTCGTGAGGATGAAATTGCGTATTTAAAAAGCAAAGGAGTTGAAATGAATTTTGAAAAATCCATGTACTCCATCAACAAAGGATTATGGGGCACCAGTGTTGGCGGAAAAGAAACATTGAACAGTAAAGGCATGTTGCCCGAAGAAGCTTGGCCAACACAGGTTACAGCATCGGAGCCAAAATCTGTAATGTTGGAATTTGTAAAAGGCGAGCTGGTTGCAATTGATGGAACTAAATGCAATCATCCTGTTGAAGCAATTCAACAATTACAATCCATTGCAGGTACTTTTGGAATTGGCAGAGACATTCATGTGGGGGACACCATTATTGGAATTAAAGGTCGTGTTGGTTTTGAAGCGGCTGCACCCATGGTTATTTTAAAAGCTCACCATGCTTTAGAAAAGCATGTACTCACCAAATGGCAATTGAATTGGAAAGACCAGCTGGCATTATTTTATGGCAACTGGCTGCATGAAGGGCAGATACTGGATCCGGTAATGAGAGATATAGAAGCCTTCTTCGAAAAATCGCAGGAAAATGTTACGGGAAAAGTTTTTGTTGATTTAATGCCGTATCGTTTTCAAATAACGGGCATTGAATCTGACTACGATTTAATGAGCAGTAAATTTGGAAAGTATGGCGAGATGAATACTGGCTGGACGGGTCAGGATGTAAGAGGATTCTCAAAAATATTTGGCAACCAAACCATGATTTATAATGCAGTAAAACAAACCGCAGATGGAAAGAAAAATTAAAGCAGGAATTGTTGGCGGAGCAGGATATACAGGTGGGGAATTGATTCGGATTTTATTGAATCATCCAGCCGTTGAAATTGTTTTTGTTCATAGTAAAAGTAATGCAACAAAATTTTTATACCAGGTTCACCAGGATTTGCAGGGAGATACGGAGATTAAATTTTCAGCTGCATTAAATCAAAAAATTGATGTACTTTTTTTATGTGTAGGACATGGAGAGGCAACTAAGTTTTTAAAAGAAAATAAAATTGATGACAAAATAAAGATCATTGATTTGAGTCAGGATTTTAGACTGGGCGATACCAGCGGAAAAAGAAAATTTATTTATGGCTTACCAGAGTTAAATAAAGCACTCATAAAAAAAGCAAACAATATTGCCAACCCGGGTTGCTTTGCTACAGCTATTCAACTAGGACTTTTGCCTTTGGCAAAAGCAGGCTTGCTAAAAGAAATTCATACAACAGGTATTACAGGCTCAACCGGAGCAGGGCAGGGACTGAGTGCCACATCACATTTTAGCTGGCGGGCTAATAATATACAGGCGTATAAAACCCTGTCTCATCAACATCTAGCTGAAATAGGGCAATCAATAAATTCATTGCAATCAAACTCACCTTTAGGGGATGGGGGATTAAATTTTATTCCCTGGCGGGGCGATTTTACCCGAGGTATCTTCATCAGTTCTCAAATAAAATGTGCATTGAGTTTGGATGAGGTATCTCAATTATTTAAAAAATATTATGCGGCACATCCGTTTATTGTGTTGAGTGAAGAACCGATTTTTTTAAAACAGGTTGTAAATACAAACAAATGTTTTATTCAATTGGAAAAAGTTGGCGGCAAACTGGTGGCACATTCCGTTATCGATAATTTATTAAAAGGCGCCAGCGGGCAAGCAGTACAAAATATGAATTTGATGTTTGGGTTGGAAGAAATGGCAGGGTTGAAATTAAAAGCTATTGGGTTTTAGGAGTTGTAAGTACTAAGTTGTAGGTTTTAAGTTGTGGGTAATAAGTTATTTGCAAATGATAAATAGTTGGCAATGCAAAACTATAAGGATTTAAAAGTTTGGGTGAATGCGCATGAATTTACTTTGTTCGTTTATGAAGAGAGTAAACAGTTTCACAAAGAAGAATTATATGGATTGACAAATCAATTAAGGAGGGCTGCTGCTTCTATAGCTGCTAATATTGCAGAGGGCTGTGGAAAGAAAACAAATCCGGATTTTGCTAAGTTTTTAAACATAGCATTAGGCTCAGCAAACGAATCAGAATACTTTGTTTTGCTGTCAAAAGATTTAACTTATTTAGATAATGAAAAATATCAAACGCTCTATAAATTAATAAATGAAATTAAAGCTATGTTGATTGCACTAATTGCAAAAGTGAGGATGTAACAAAACCTAAAACCTAAAACTTAAAACTTAAAACTTAGTACTAAGTACTTACAACTTACAACTTACAACTTCCAAAATGAAACTATTCGACGTTTATCCTTTAAATGACATTGTAATTGAAAAAGCAATGGGCGCTTACGTGTGGGATGAAAAAGGTGAAAAATATTTAGATCTGTATGGAGGACATGCTGTGATTTCCATTGGGCATACGCATCCATATTATGTAAAGAGAATCGAAGAGCAATTGCATAAAGTTGGTTTCTATTCCAACTCCATAAAAATTCCATTGCAGGAAGAATTGGCTGAAAAATTAGGAAGAATTTCGGGCAAAGAAAACTACCAATTGTTCTTATGCAATTCCGGCGCCGAAGCCAATGAGAATGCTTTAAAACTGGCATCATTTTACAATGGTCGCAAAAAAATTATCACATTTAAAAATGCTTTTCATGGCAGAACCTCTTTGGCAGTTGCTGCAACCGATAACCCAAATATTGTTGCACCGGTTAATGAAACGGATAATATTATTTTTTTAAATTTTAATGATGAAGCCGCACTGGAAGCCGCTTTTATTCAAAACGACATTTCATCGGTAATCATAGAAGGGATACAGGGTGTAGGAGGTATTAGGGTTGCAACAGATTCCTTTCTGCAAAAAATTAGAAGTCTCTGTGATGCATACAACGCTGTTTATATTGCCGATTCGGTGCAATGCGGTTATGGCAGAAGCGGCAAATTTTATTCGCATGATTTTGCAGGCGTTAATGCAGATATTTATACAATGGCCAAAGGAATGGGTAACGGATTTCCAATAGGTGCCATTTCGATATCACCCAAAATTAAACCCAAACATTTTATGCTGGGTACTACTTTTGGGGGCAATCATTTAGCCTGTGCTGCAGCGCTGGCAGTGTTGGAAATTATTGAAAAAGATGAGCTGATAAATAACGCAAAAACTGTTGGCGATTATTTAATTTCAGCATTAAAAAAACTGCCCAATATTTTAGAAGTTAGAGGTAAAGGATTGATGATTGGAATTGAATTGCCAGCAGCATTTAATATGGTTAAAAATAATTTATTATTTAACCATAAAATATTTACTGGCGAAGCAAAACCAAATGTAATCAGACTTTTACCGGCATTGAATATTTCAAAAACCGAAGCAGATATTTTTTTAATGGCAATTGAAAAAGAATTAAAATCCTAAAGAACTTATAACTTATTACTTAAAACTTATAATTCATAACTCTTAACTAGAGAATAACTTAAATTAATGAATACATCGCAACAAAAACGTCTGCTAAAAAGCTCTCCATCGGGAGCAGGGGGGTACAATTTTATTTCTGTAAATGATGTTGATAATATAAATGCACTTGTTGAACAGGCTTTAAAATTTAAAGCAAATCCATTTGCAGCCAAAGAATTGGGTGTTGGTAAAAGAGTAGGGTTATTGTTTTTAAATCCTTCTTTGCGAACCAGATTGAGTACGCAGGTTGCTGCAACAAATCTTGGAATGGAAGCCATTGTGTTTAATGTTGATAAAGATGGATGGGCCTTAGAGTTTATAGATGGCGCCGTAATGAATGGTAATACTGTAGAGCATATTAAAGATGCTGCACCAGTAATGGGACAGTATTTTGATATTTTATGCATCCGTACTTTTCCTTCTTTACAAAACAAGGAAGCTGATTATGCAGAGACTGTAATCAATCAATTTATAAAATATGCAGGTGTTCCAATTGTAAGTTTAGAGAGTGCAACGCTGCATCCATTGCAAAGTCTGGCAGATATAATTACAATTAAAGAGTCGATGGAAGTAGTTCCCCTTTTAGGAGGCGGAGGGGGTAAACCAAAAGTTGTTTTAACCTGGGCGCCGCATGTAAAACCATTGCCGCAATGTGTAGCAAACAGTTTTGCCCAATGGATGAATGCATGGGGCGAAGCTGATTTTGTTATTACACATCCTGAAGATTATGAATTGAGTACTGCTTTTACAAAAGGCGCAACCATTACG
>JANPAP010000204.1:0-2223 GCA_031429975.1 Chitinophagaceae bacterium | reverse complement strand
CAATAATTTTTGAACTGCATAATCGCAGTTAACACCCCTGATGGCTTCCATCTCGCTTTTTGTAATGGGCTGTTTGTAGGCAATAATTGAAAGAGTTTCTAAAGCCGCAACAGAAAGACGTTTTAGAAATTTATCGCCGTTAAGTTGTGCAACTGTTTTATGGTATTCTGATTTTGTAAGAAACTGCCAACCGCCACCACTTTGCTTTAATTCAAAAGCATAAAATTCGGTATCATATTTTTCATGAATACCCTCAACGGCTGTTTCTATTTGATCAAGGCTGGCTCTGTCTTCAATAAATCCCATGGCATTATTTACCAGCTCCACCAAATCTAAATTGGTAAGTGGTTTATCGCTGGCAAAAATCAGCGCTTCAATATGTGGTATTATTTGAGAAAGTTCCATGTTTCAATTTGGAGATTTGGAGATTTGGAAATTTGGAAATTTGGAGATTTTTTAAGCAATAACAAATTTTCAAATTTTCAAATCTGCTAATTATTTATCCGTTTAATGCTGCAGCACCACTCACAATTTCGGTAAGCTCGGTGGTAATGGCTGCCTGCCTTGCCCTGTTGTAACTTATTTTTAATGATTTCAATAATTCGTTGGCGTTTTCGCTGGCCTTGTCCATTGCCGTCATACGGGCACCATGCTCACTGGCATTGGCATCTAAAACGGCTTTAAACAATTGAGTATTTAAAATTTTTGGCATCAACTCATTTACCAAAGATTCTTTGGCTGGTTCAAAAATAAAATCAGATTTTTTCTGACCTGGAATGGGAGCAACTTTTAAAACAGGTAAAAATTGTTCGGATACAAAACGTTGGGTGGCTGCATTTTTAAACTCGCTGTAAATTACTTCCACCGCATCAATTTCTTTATTGCTGAAAGCATCCATCGCATATTTTGCTGCCGCCTGAACTTTATCAAAACTTAAACCGGTAAAAATGTTCCAGTATTTATCATATACTTTAAACCCATTTTTGAAAAAATGCTCATAGCCTTTTTTACCAATTGGTAACACCTGAACATTTCCTTGTGCATGCTGATTTTTATATTTATCCTCAATCAATTGTTTGGTTAATTTTATCAGGTTGCTGTTATAGCCTCCACATAAACCCCGATCGCTGGTAACCACTATAATTAATACTTTTGAAACCGACCTTTCGGCGGCTAATGCCAGGTTAATATCCCCATCGCTGCTGCTGATGATATTGCTCAACATTTCCTGTAATTTTTGGGCATAAGGCCTCATTTGAATAATGGCATCTTGTGCCCTGCGAAGTTTTGCAGCACTCACCATTTTCATGGCTTTTGTTATCTGCTGGGTGCTTTGTACACTTTTAATTCTGTTTCTAACTTCTTTTAATGCTCCGGACATATCTAAATAATTAAAATTGATTGATTTAATTTTAGGTGGGCAAAGGTAGGGTAAAAACCCTAAAATAAAGCAGGGGTTGTGTTGTTGGGAGTTAAGAATTAATAATAAACCGTTATCAATTATACTAAATAGATAAAAATCCTTTTGCCAATTTTTGAACAACCCCTTTCTGTTGATGATAGTTTAAAAGAGCTTGTTGCAATTTAGTTTCTACTTCGTCCAGGCTTTGGAATATTACATTGTGAAAATATTTCCTACGGATTTCTCTCCAAAGTAATTCTACCGGGTTTTGTTCTGGGGAGTAAGGATTTAAATGAAGTAGTTTGATGTTATCAGAAATCTTTAAAGCCTGACTGATATGCCAGCCTGCTTTATCAAGAATGAGGATAATTCTATAGTTGTTATAATGGTTGGAAAGTTGTTGCAAAAATTCATTCATCGCTTCTGTATTGCAATATGGGCTTATCATTGAATAACAGTCGCCTGTTTGTGGCGAAAGGGCTGAATAGGCATAAATATATTCCCGAATCATTTGCCTGGCTACTGAAGGAATCATACTGGCTTTTACCCAGCAAGCCATTTCTCTGCTTATTCTTCCAAACCTTGCCTCGTCTTCAAAAAAAACAATAACTGGAAGTGAATGCAATGTGGCCGGAAATGTTACTGCGGTGGACTCCAGCTTTTCGGGAAGTTTTTTTTAAAATCAGCTTGTTCTTCGATACTTCGTTTTGGATGATGCGGCCTGGGCATTTTCTTTTTCCAGCCATTGCGGTGTAATAAGTCCCAGATATAATCATCGGAAACAGGTTTGCCGGCTTTTTGCTCAACAACATTACGAATAT
>JANPAP010000203.1:0-3186 GCA_031429975.1 Chitinophagaceae bacterium | reverse complement strand
CTTTTGTACTAATGCCCGGCAGATCCCTCGTTCCTCGGGATGACAGCATTCTCCAATCCCATAGCCGCCCTTTTCATTTTCAGCGTTGTTTCCTTTCCAAAATAGTTTTCAATTCTTTTTTCTACAAAATATATAACCGGGGTGAGTAAGATGGCCATTGTAAATTTATACATGTAGTTAACCAGGCAAATACCCAGCACCAGTTGCCAACTCCAACCCTTACCAATTTTAAATGCAATAAACAATACGATAAAACTATCTACCAATTGCGATACGATGGTTGAACCAGTTGCCCGTAACCAAACCTTCTTTTCACCAGTATGTTTTTTTATTTTATGAAATATCGTTACATCCACCATCTGGCTTACCAAAAATGCAATGAGGCTGCCTGCAATAATCCACATACCCTGACCGAATACGCCGTTAAAAGCTTTGTCCATATTGGGTATCCCATCTTGTACGCCACTGCCATACCAAAAATCGGCAGGCGGCAAACCCATGGCCAGGTAAAACATTACAAACGCATAAAGTATTAAAGCCACAGCAGTATAGGATATCCGGCGAACCGCTTTGGGACCGTAATATTCATTTACAATATCCGTCATTACAAATTCGAGTGGCCAAAGTAAAACCCCACAGGTAAGGTTAAACGATAAACCGGTTTGGCCGAAGAGTGTAAAGTTTGCAGGGGCTATCCCAAATAATTTTTCTAACGAAAAAATTTTGCCACCGATACATTCAGCAATCAAGGCGTTGGCCACAAAAAATGCGGAGAAGATAACAAACAGTTTTGTTGGTTTATCTTTTAAAATATTTTGTATCATGAATTAATCTGTAAAGAAAAAATAATAAACCTGCAATAACAGGAACAGAAAGTTAGTATAAATTAACCAACGGGAAACAGTTAATTCTTTTTTTTGCATCCAACTCCAAAACACAAAAAGGTTAAAAATAAAATTGATAACGATGGCCCCATAGCCCAATACCACCAGGGTACTTTGCAATGGCTGTAATATCAAAGTACCTTCAAAATACCCCGTTTTTTTCTTTGAATATTCCACCCAACTCAATATCACTGTTGCTATAAAACAGAGGTTGCAAATGAATACTACTTTGGAGAAGAAACGCATTTTTTTTAGTTAAGAGTTATGAGTTTTAAGTTTTAAGTTTTAAGTTTTGCTGTCATTCCGAGGTACGAGGAATCTGCTCAATAAAAAACAAATGTTGAAATGAATATTGAATTCTTAATTTTTAATTCTTAATTCTTAATTCCCAATTCTCAACCCCTCTTCCCCGTCAGCATCGGCACAAACGAAAAGTTTTCAAAGGCTTCTTCTGTGGTACTACCATCAGCGTTTTTGGTAATGCGCAACATTCTTTGGTGATGATCTTCATCAACCGGTACTACCATTACGCCGCCGGGTTTTAGTTGATCAATTAATTTTGGCGGCACAATTGGAGAGCCTGCTGTAATCAACACTTTATCAAAAGGGGCATAAGTTGGCAACCCTTCAAAGCCATCACCATAAAAAAATTTCAAGTTGGGATATTTGTTTTTAAAGAAATAAGTTTTTGTTTTTTCAAACAATTTCTTCTGCCGTTCAATGGTAAAAACTTTTATGCCCATTTCGGCCAATACTGTTGCCTGGTACATACTTCCGGTACCAATCTCCAAAACTTTATCAAAAGGTTTTATTTGCAATAACTGGGTTTGATAAGCCACGGTATAAGGTTGCGAAATGGTTTGCCCCTCGGCAATTGGAAAAGCCCTGTCTTCATAAGCAATCTCATCAAAGGCGCTGTCTAAAAAAAAGTGGCGGGGAATTTCAATCATTGCATCCAGCACCTTTGCATCTTTAATCCCTTTCTCCTTCAGGATTTCAATCAATTTTTTCCGCAGTCCTTTGTGCTTGTAAGTATCCGTATAATTAATCATAGAAGTTTGCAAGATAAAAAAATGTCAGGAGTAAATTCCTGACATTCCCTTTTCATTTATATTTTTTTATTTCAATTGCAGTTCTGCAATCATCCGGTCCATCTTTGCATCCAATGCCAGCATACCCGATTCAAAATCTGCAGCATCTTCCAGTTTGCTATTCACACTAAAATAAAATTTTATTTTAGGTTCTGTGCCACTCGGTCTTGCCGAAATTTTTGTTCCATCGCTCAATGCAAATTGCAATACATTACTTTTTGGTAAATCAATTTTCCAGGTTTCGCCGGTTAATAAATTTTTACCCACCTGCAACTGGTAATCCAGCAACTCAGCAATGGCAACGCCATCAATGGTTTCAGGCGGTTGCTCCCGGTAGCCCTGCATCATAGCCGCAATTTCTTTGGCGCCATTCATTCCTTTTTTGGTAATGCTCACCAGTTTTTCGTTGTACAAACCATACTGTACCGAAAGGGCAATCAGTTTTTCGTACAAACTACGGCCCTTGCTTTTTTCGTATGCCGCCATTTCGCAACAAAGCGCCACGGCGCTGATACCATCCTTGTCACGGATCTTATCGCCAATCATCAAACCAAAACTTTCTTCGCCGCCGATAATATAATTTTCCTTGCCCTCTTTTTGTTTTACCAACGATGCAATCCATTTAAATCCGGTAAGGGTATTATAGCAGGCAATATTATTTTTTGCCGCAATCACATCAATCAATTCCGAAGTAACAATGGTTTTTATCACCATGTCATTCGGCTCTGCAATGCCTTTTGTTTTACGGGCTTCAATCATATAATTAAAAGCCAGTACGGCGGTTTGATTACCATTTAATAATACCCATTCGCCCTTGGTATTTTTAGTGCCGATGCCCACCCGGTCGCTGTCCGGATCGGTACCAGCTAAAATATCCGCATCCAGTGCAGCCGCCTTTTTCAGGCCCATACTCATCGCTTCCTGCTCCTCCGGATTGGGATAAATTACCGTAGGAAAATTGCCATCCGGTACAGCCTGCTCTTCCACTACATGCACATTTTTAAAACCAAATAATTCCAATACCTGCGGCATTAAAGTAATGCCCGTACCATGTATGGAAGTGTATACAATTTTTAAATCCTGTTGTGCGGTACACACTTCGGGGTACACACTCAAACTCTTTACCATGGCCATATACGCCTCATCCAGCTCCTTGCCAACCATAACAATGTTGGCTTCGCCACCACTCCATTTCACATCATCTACCGACG
>JANPAP010000202.1:0-15661 GCA_031429975.1 Chitinophagaceae bacterium | reverse complement strand
GCTTTTGGTGGGCCACAGGGTCATTTAGGTATGATGTTAAAAACCTTTGTTGAAAAAAGAAAAGACTTGACAAAAGAAGAGTTAATGGAGTATATTTCTTTTTGTCAGATTTTACCTGGTGCATCTTCTACTCAAACACTTACATTAATTGGTTATAAACGAGGAGGAGTTTATCTAGCTATTTTTACATTTATAATTTGGATATTACCTGCTTGTTTTTTAATGGGTTTATTTTCTTTTTTTGTTTCTGATCTTTCTAAATATAGTAATAACAGTAATATTTTTAAGTTTATACCCGAAATGGCTATTGGTTTTTTAATTTTTGCTGCTTTCAGATCATTTAAAATTTCTGTTAATAGTTTAATTACCCAAATAATAATGTTAACATCAATGGTTGTTACTTATTTGCTTTTTAAAACACCCTGGGTTATACCTGTTTTAATTATTCTAGGAGGTGTTGTTACCAATTTTAGTGATAAAAGAATTCCGGTGTTGGAAAAAATTAATACAAAGAAAATTAAATGGAGGAATATTTGGTTTTTCTTATTGATTTTTTTAGTTGCTGGGATATTGAGTGAAACAGCAAGAAAACATGAATGGGAAAATAGAAAAGCGTATAATTTATTTGAAAACTTTTATCGTTTTGGAAGTTTTGTTTTTGGAGGAGGAGATGTTTTAATTCCAATGATGGTAGATCAATACGTAGCCCGTCCAACATCAACAAAATTTCAAGATTCAAAGCTAAATATAATTCGAATTAATAGAGAAGAGCTGTTAACTGGTGCTGGTATGGTAAGGGCTATTCCTGGACCAGTTTTTTCAATAGCTTCATACATTGGAGGTACGGCATTAAAGGGTGAAGGCAGATTTTATCAAATTGTTGGTTGTGTTATTGGGTCTATTGCAATTTTTTTGCCGAGTGTTTTATTGATTTTGTTTTTTTTTCCAGTTTGGCAATTTTTGAAAACTTATGTAGTTGTTTTTAGGGCACTTGAAGGTATTAATGCTGTTGTGGTTGGTTTAATGTGGGCTGCTTCGTTATATTTATTAAAGGATATTTCTCTACTATCTATGAATTTTACTGCCTTATTAAATTTATTTGTAATTATTATAACTTTTATTTCTTTATTATTTACCAATATTAGACCACCATTGTTAGTAGTGTTTAGTTTATTGTTAAGTTTTATAGTTTAAAAGTTATCTATAATAATTATTTCTTTCTATTTCCTCTTTTACATCTTCAGGTACTAAATAGCTAATTGATTTATTCTCTTTTATTAATTTTCTAATTTGTGTACTTGAAATTCCTACAAAAGGAGCTTTACAGAATTTTATATTCTTTTGCTTGTATTCAGGAATTTCAACTCCAATTCTTTCATAAATAATTAATGTGTAATTATTAATAAGAGTTTTATAATTTTTCCATTTAGAGATATTCATTAAGCTGTCACTACCCATTATTACTGAAAATGTATGATTATTATACTTTTCTGATAAGTAAGTAAGTGTGTCAATTGTGTAAGATGGTTTTGGTAAGTTAAATTCAACATTAGATACCTTTAAGTCAGTTTCATTTTTAATTGCTGTTTGTATTAGATTATATCTGTGTTGTTCATTTAAAAGTGTAGATTTTTTTTTTAATGGATTTTGAGGAGATACTATAAACCATATATTTTCTATTTCTGTTTCATTTAAAATGTGTTTTGCAATTATTAAATGTCCGGTATGAATTGGATTGAATGAACCAAAATAAAGCCCTATATACATGATATTTAATTATTTATATATTTATTATATGTTTATACCTCTTCTACCCAAATATTTTCTGCTTCATTAATTCTAAGGCTTAATCTATATCCTGCAACTATTATTGATATGGGATCTCCTAGAGGTGCTATTTGATCAACTATGATTGTTTCTCCTGGCACACAACCCATTTCCATTAGTTTAAGAAATATATCATCACTTTCAAATGATTTAATAATTACTGATTTCCCTGCTGATATCTTAGAGAGTTTAGTGTTCATTCAAAATTATTTTTCAACTATTAATTGTTACTATTTTTGAATTAAATATTAATTCTGTGAAAAGTCAATTTTATTTTAATAATGTCAAAGTTACGCTTTCTGAAAGAGGCAGGTTAAAGACATTTATAAATTCAATTTTTATCAACGAGGGTGTTAAAGTGAAATCTCTAAATATTGTTTTTTGTAGTGATGAGTATCTATTGGATATTAATGAAAGGTTTTTAAATCACAATTATTACACCGATATTATTACATTTAATTTGGCTATTGTTAATCAACCCGTGGAAGGTGATATATATATTAGCATTGATCGTGTAAAAGAAAATGCATATCTCTTTGGCGACTCTTTAAAGAAAGAGCTACATCGAGTTGTTTTTCATGGAGTACTTCATCTTTGTGGGTATCGAGATAAAAGTGTGAAAGATAGAAAGCATATGCGCCTATTAGAGAATAGTTATTTAATAAAATATTTTTTCTAACTGATACCCGTTTCTCGTGGAACAGTTTACCATTTGTTTTATAAGTTGTTTTGGGTTCCCCTTCTTGGTTCCACGTGAAACAAATGTAATATTATTAGTTTAACCGAATCGTTGGCTTTTTATCGATTGGTTTTTTTAAGTTTTTGTGTAACAAGGAGAGATTGCAAAAAGAAAGGTTAAATGCGCTTGTTTCGAATAAAGTATCTTTGCAAATATGTTTAATGAATATGATATTATAGTTGTTGGTGCAGGCCATGCTGGTTGTGAGGCCGCCGCCGCCGCTGGAAATTTAGGAAGCAAGGTGTTGTTAATTACCATGAATATGCAAACAATTGCCCAAATGAGTTGTAATCCAGCAATGGGTGGTATAGCTAAGGGACAAATTGTGAGAGAAATAGATGCAATGGGGGGTTATAGTGGTATTGTCACTGATTTAAGTATGATTCAATTTAGAATGTTAAATAGAAGTAAGGGCCCCGCTATGTGGAGCCCTAGGGCACAAAGCGATCGTATGTTATTTGCGGGAAAATGGAGGGAGATGCTTGAAAATACGGGTAATGTAGATTTTTATCAAGATATGGTTGCCTCCTTGCTAGTTAAGAATAACAAGGTTTTTGGTGTAAAAACATCGCTCGGTCATGAAATTAAAGCCAAGTCGGTAGTTTTAACAAATGGAACATTTTTAAATGGAGTTATTCATATTGGTGAGAAAAAATTGGGTGGCGGTAGAATGGCAGAGAAAGCTGCAACTGGAATAACTGAGCAGTTGGTTGGTTTGGGTTTTGAAAGTAATCGTTTAAAAACAGGTACACCTCCTAGGGTGGACGGAAGAAGTTTAGATTACTCTAAAATGGAAGAGCAAAAAGGAGATGAAGAAATTGTAGGGTTTAGTTATTTAAATACTAATAAAATAAAACCGCAAGAGCAAAAAAGTTGTTGGATTACATATACCAATAGCGAGGTTCATGAAATTCTTAAAACAGGTTTTGATAAAAGCCCGATGTTTCAAGGAAGAATTCAAGGAACTGGTCCAAGGTATTGT
This sequence comes from Chitinophagaceae bacterium, assembly GCA_031429975.1. Taxonomy (GTDB): domain Bacteria; phylum Bacteroidota; class Bacteroidia; order Chitinophagales; family Chitinophagaceae; genus Ferruginibacter. Next base: position 12,113 of record JANPAP010000202.1, on the reverse strand, counting down.
CCTAGTATTGAAGATAAAATCAACCGTTTTGCCGAAAGGGATCGGCATCAGTTGTTTGTTGAGCCAGAAGGGTTTAATACAATAGAAATTTATGTAAATGGCTTCTCTTCATCTTTGCCTGAAGAAATTCAATATAAAGCACTTAAACTAGTACCCGGATTTGAAAAGGTTAAGATGTTTAGACCGGGGTATGCTATCGAATATGATTACTTTCCCCCTACACAATTAAATTTTAGTTTGGAAACTAAATTAGTAAGTAATTTGTTTTTTGCTGGACAAATTAATGGTACCACTGGTTATGAAGAAGCCGCTTGTCAGGGGTTGATGGCAGGAATAAATGCCCATCAAAAGGCAAATGAATTAGAACCGGTAGTTCTTAAAAGAAGTGAAGCATATATAGGGGTACTTATAGATGACTTGATAAATAAAGGAACTGATGAGCCATACCGAATGTTTACTAGTCGGGCAGAGTTTAGGACTTTATTGCGACAGGATAATGCCGATTTAAGATTAACCGAAAAAAGTTATCGCTTAGGTTTAGCAAGTCAAGAACGAATGGAAAATGTAAAAATTAAACTTGAACTTATTGAAAAGACAAAAGACAAATTAAGTTCAATGTCTTTGGATCCAGATGACGTTAATGAGTATTTAGAAAGCGTATATTCTACACCGTTAGTGTTTAGGCAAAAGGCACTTCAGTTATTATTAAGACCCAATGTGATTTTGGCTGATATGGTTAATCAAATTCAAAAGTTTAAAGAAGCTTTAGGTAATGTACCGATTGATATTTTGGAACAAGTAGAAATTCAAACTAAATATGAAATTTACATAGAAAAAGAAAAGGAATTGGTTAATAAAATGAGCCTATTGGAAGATCTTATTATTCCTGATAATTTTAGTTATGATAAATTGGTTTCACTAAGTAATGAAGCGAAGCAAAAATTTATAAAAATAAAGCCACGTACACTTGGCCAGGCTTCAAGAATTTCAGGAGTTAACCCCAGTGATGTGCAGATACTAATGGTTTATATGGGCAGGTAAAATTATTGGGTTATTAAATTATTACACATATGGAATTAAATTTTTCTAAAGAATCAACCAAAGATTTGGTTTTTAATCAGGTGAAAGAATATCTTAAAATCAATGATTTAAAAATTGAAACATTTGATGATAACCGGCCATGGGGAGGGTTTTTTGTAATTGATGAACAAGAAGCAGAAAAATTTATAGCTTTATATTTTTCAAGTTTTACAAAGGAGATGTTATCAATTTCAGGTAGATTAAGCCCTAAAATACTAATAGTAGCACCTCAAAAACGCTTAAGTTGGCAATATCATTATAGGAGAGCAGAAATATGGAAACTAATTGGAGGAAATGCTGCAGTTGTTACAAGTGATACTGATGAAGAAAAGGATACAACCAAATTAAGTATTGGTGAAATTGTTCAATTGAAACAAGGAGAAAGGCACCGACTTATTGGTTTAGATGGCTGGGGTATTGTGGCAGAAATTTGGCAACATACAGATGCTACTAATCTTAGCGATGAAGAGGATATTGTTAGACTACAAGATGATTTTGGAAGATAAATTTAAGTTTATAAATGAAAGATTTTAAGAAATACTTTATAATACCTGCTGAGCCAGCGGAAATATATCTGGCACTTACAAACCCAGCAACATTACAGCTTTGGACTGGCGAAATTGCTGAAATGAGTACGGTTCCTGGTAGTGAATTTTCATTATGGGAAGGTAGTATTTGCGGAAAAAATATTGAGTTTGAAGAAAATAAAAAAATTGTTCAACAATGGTTTTTTGGAGATGAGCATACAAGTTCAGTTGTTACCATTAAATTGCATCCACATAAACAAGGTACTTCTGTTGAATTAAATCATACAAATATTCCCAACGAAGATTATTTAAATATCACCGAAGGATGGATTCATAATTATTTTGGAATGTTGGAAGAATTTTATCAATAAATCAAATGTATTATTTAATATATAAAAAGGCTTATACTTTTTATATATAATGAATATTTTTTAAGGAAACTATAAATGTTACATGAAAAACCACTCTTTAAGTTAATACTATTTGTATTATTATTCCTTTCGGTAAACAAAGCAAGTGCACAATGTAATTTATATGTAGTAAATTTTCCATATAATGAAAATTTTGAATTAAATGATGGAAATTGGACGGTTAATGGAACGTTAGCCGACTGGGAGTGGGGCTCTCCAAGTAAACCAGTAATTAATACTGCTGGTACCGGGCTTAAGTGTTGGGTAACCGGGGGTTTAACTAATGGATATTATAATAATGGCGAAGCCTCGTGGCTGCAAAGCCCTTGTTTTAATTTTTCAACTTTAATTAATCCATATATTTCATTTAAGGTTTTTTGGGAAACCGAAAAAAGGTTTGATGGTGCTAATATGCAGTATTCTACAGATGCAGGTAGTACATGGTCCAATATAGGCTCAGCATCCGATCCAATAAATTGCTTAAATGAAAATTGGTTTAACTCGCCAACTGTAAGCTTTTTATCTGCATTTGGTAGCCAAAGAGATGGCTGGTCTGGAAGTATTCAAGCCAGTTGCCCAAGTAGTGGCGGAAGTGGTGATTGGGTAATTGCAAAACATACATTACCATTTCTTGCAGGAAAACCAAGTGTTATTTTCCGTTTTACTTTTGCCGCAGGAACTCAGTGTAATAACTTTGATGGATTTGCAATTGATAATATTACTATTAGTGAAGCGCCACCAAACAATGGAACTATTATTTCTGAATGTATTGACAGTAATTCTGTAAAATTTTCTTTCAATACCGATATTTGTCCAACAAATTTTATATGGAATTTTGATGATGTTATTGCTGGATCAAATAATAATTCAACCCTTTCAAATCCCCAGCATAAATTTTCGGCCCCCGGTACTTATAATGTAACACTTTACGTTTCTGGTCCCGATAATGCAACCTTTAATACCTCAAAACAAATTACCATAATTGGATTAAAAGCAGAATTGATTTTGCCTCCAGGTTGTAATGGAGAAGCAATTGCATCAGCAAAGGTAACTGTAACGGGTAGCCCAGGACCTTTCGATTATAAATGGAATACTAATCCAGAGCAAAATAATGCAACAGCAATAAATTTAGCCGCAGGGGTTTATACGGTAAATGTATCAGAAGCAAATGCATGTTCCAATTCAACATCTATACAAATTCTCTCAAACCCATTAACCTTATCAGATTCAATTCTGATGCCGGGTTGTCTTTATTCAAAAGGAAAAATAAGTATTTCTGTACAAGGTGGCGAACCTCCTTACTCGTATAATTGGCTTCCTTTAGTTAGCACCGGAAATATTGCAGATGATTTAAATCCCGGAAATTATCAAGTAATTATTAAAGATAACCGCAACTGTAGTTTGCAAAAAAACTATACAATAATAACTCTTGAAAAACCCATCATCAAAGTTTTTAAAATTTCTGACTTTGATTGCGGAGGAAGTAAATTTGGAGCAGCCAACGCAACTGCTACAGGCGGAAAATCACCTTATAGTTATTGGTGGAATACAAATCCAAACCAATTATCTGCTCTGGTACAAAATTTAAAACCTGGAACATTTTCCGTTTTGGTGAAAGATTCAAATGGATGTGAAGCAAAAGATTCTGTCAAAATAAAAGTTAATGGAATTTGTAATGATATTTATTTCCCCAATAGTTTTTCGCCAAATGGAGATAATATAAATGATAAGTTTGGGCCATTGGGAAATGTTATTGAAATAACAAAATATTCAATGAGTATCTATAACCGTTTTGGAGAATTAATATTCAGAACCAATGACCCTTTTATTAAATGGGATGGGTTAATAAAAGGTAAAAAAGCTGCCACCGGTACCTATGTTTGGTATAGTAATTTTCTATACCAAGGATTTAATAAACGCTCTCAGTTTGGGAGTATCACTTTGATAAACTAAAGATAGGTTTCTTCTAAAATATTTCTTTTTATTAAGATAATTTCACTGCCTTGAATTGCTTCAGGGATTTCCTCTTCTTGTAATTCCATTCTTTTTGTAATATCATTTAGTGATGATAATCGTTGAACCGTATAGGGTATTGTATCTAAACCAGTAGCAAATTTTAAAATATAGCTGTATATGCCAAACAGGCTACCAGCAAGCATTGTACTGCTATGAATGTTTTTAGAAATAATCAATGAAAAAGTAATTACAAGCAATACCATCAACTCCATAAACCCAAAATTTATAGCCTCTTTATTCGAAATTTTAATTTGCCATTTCCGAAGATTATTATAATGCTGTAAAATAGTTTTGTTATTTCCTGATGTAATAATATCTACCTGTTTTTCTAATTCATCATTTTTTTTCTTGTTGAGACTGTTCATTCGTTTACCATAAAAATAACTTACCAATGCAACAGGTACTAATATCGATAAACAAATAGCAACAATAATTTTATCATAAAAAAACAAAATAATTAATGAGCCCAATAAATTGTAAACCGCTTCAACTACATAAATTAAATCGTGTTCTAAAAAATCAACAAACTCACGAGCCAATGTTGAGTGTGCACTAAGCTTAGAAACTTCTACTTTATTATATTTGCGGCTTAATAATTTTGTAACGAAGGATGTATAAATTGCAGAGTAGGTTCGTGTATCAAACATATGCCTGATGGTACCGACTACCAGATAAGCAACATGAACTATTATCAAAATTAATAAGCCACGATAACTTCCTTTTATAAGATCGTTGATTGCTTCTCCAAAAAAATAAAATCGCATCAGGCTACCCAGCATTTCAACAGAAAATAATGAGTAAGTGATTAATAATTGTTTCTTATGTTTTTTAAAAAGCGTTTGTAAAACTGTAAATTTTGACATATTGCTACTATTATTTTATTCTAAAACAAAATCGCTTATAACGATTAGTCAGTAATTATAAAAGGCTTAGTAATGACCGAAATAATGGGAGTAAGTTTAAATATGGGTATTTAGTTCTCTTTCAGTTATAGAGTTATTATTTATACCGGTAATAAAACCCCTGCAAGCAATTGCGCCGCATTTACATTGAAAAGGCTCCATATTTTCATCCAGTAAAGAAGCGTAATCTAAAGTAAGCTCTTCCCCTTCTTTTATATTTTGATTTCCTATTACATTTAAACCCTTATAAACCGTATTGGGTGTGCAGCAATGATTTTGTGGGGCCCATTCATGTGGATTATTATCCCAAAGCAAAAATACTTCTTTACTTACGGGGTAAGCGAATTTTTTAAATATTTCTTTTTCTTTTATACTCCAGTTTTTTAGTACATACTGCAGTGTAACCAGTCGTTGTGGCATTTCTTCACCACTAAAAATTAATTCATTTTCAACAATATCTTGTTTTGCATAAATACCAAAACCTTCTATTTGGCTGCCTTTTATAAAATACTTTTTTTGCTTTTTTAAATGCCGGTTGATACCTTCTTCAATTATATGTTTTAAAAATCTGGACTGGCCATAGCCATCATGCTTTAAAATATAATCTGCACTTCCTTCATATCCATTTGTATAAAAAACCGAACAGGTAAAATTAATTTCAAGAAAAAACAATTGGCCCTTATCATTCATTCTAAAATCCAAACGGGCATAGCCTACCCCATTAAATGCAATAAAAATATTCTTTGCAGCCTCTTTTAATTTTACAACAATTTCTGCATCCTTAACCGGAATATTTGAATTGGGATGAAGCGCTGAAGTTTTTAATGCATACGTTTTAAAATGAGGCCCCTCAGGAAAAATATATTCAACAGGATGAAAACAAGTAACCGTTTTTGAATCGTTGGTATTTGCAACCAGCATCACCGTAAACTCTCTCCCATCAATAAACTCTTCCACCAACAAAGGACTGTACTGATCAATTATTAAATGAATTTTTTCTTTTAATTCTTTTGATGAATGCACCAGACTTTTTTCATCAATACCTAAACTATCGCCAGCTTTATGTGGTTTTACAAACAACGGATACTGTAGTTGGGCACAATCAGCATCAATATTTTTTTCATTTTCTATTAATGCATACGCAGGTATTTTAACGCCCTCTGTATAAGCAACATATTTCATCAATTCTTTAGGCGGATCATATAACGTAGTGTTGGGGCCGGTATAGGGTAAATTTAATAATTCCAACGAATAGATAACATCAATAGACGGAACTTCCCACTCCAAATAACCCTCACATAAATTTACATAAATATCAAAGTTTTTTTTCTTTAACTCTTTTAATTGTTTGTAGGTTGTTAGTTTATTAATGAGTACATGCGTAAAAGATGCTTCCGGAATTAATGCCGATAAATCTCTGGCAGGATCGTAATATTGATAGTCTACTTCACTGGTTGAGTAATCGGGTTGCAACACACAAATATTTATTGTATTCCAGTTTTTAATAATCGAATTGTTGTTAGTTGACATTGTACTTAATCGTTCAGTTGAATATTTTTTCTTCTCAATGCGTTTAAAATAATTTCTTTTACAAGATGGGTAAATTTGTTGCCACTTAATTTTAAGATAGCACCGATTGATGTAAAGTCTTCATCATTGCTGATGCCACATTGTGCATTTACTTCCAGCACATACATACTTCCGGTATTTTTATCGCAACGTAAATCTATTCTTGTATAACCCGTTCCTCTTACAGCAACATAGGCGTCCCAACTAATTTTTTTTATTTTATCTTCTAAAGCAACATCCACTTTACCGTATTCAAAAAAATTTTCCTGGTTGGGCATTTCGGTTTCATCCTCATAAATTTCCCATAAACGATCAAAACTTAAAAACTTTTCATGCTCGGGTAAAGAGGCATGAAAAACTCTTTCCACCGGATTATAAATGATAGCCTCTTCAGGTTTATCAAATGAGCCAACAATTAAAACGGTATACTCGGGCCCGTTAATAAATGATTCTGCTATCACACCATCACCAACTAAATTCCAACCTCGGTAACCAGAAAAAATTGTATCAACCTGAATTTGTAAATCAATTTTATTATCAATAACATTTTTGGTTCCCACCCCCATCGACCCTCCCGATACAGAAGGTTTTACAATTAACGGTGTACCCAGTTGTTCAAAAATATCATCATGGTTATGCTGTTTATTATTGATCGCTTTCCATTTTGCAGTCGACACGCCAAATTTGTCAAAAGCTTTTTTCATCGAAATTTTTGATGTGGTGATTTCATAAAAAAATTCATCAGCACCTGTAAATACCAATTCATATTTTTCCAATAACCTTACAACCGAAATTCCGGGAGTATTATTTATTTCATCCCCATCACATAAATTTAAAACAACCGGAAAAAATTGATTGATTTTTTTTTCCTGATTTATAGAATGAATAATCTCTTTAAAATTTAATAGCGTAACTGGCTGCCATTGCCAGGCAATATTTAATTCAGCAAAAACAATTTCATATTCAGCAATACTTTGAGAAAAGTCGTAATAGTAATCCAGGTTATCATCCAGCGTTTCAACACTTGGCGCTAAAACCCAAACTTTTATTGGAATAGAATTAATGTAATTTATCGTGCGGCAATTAGTTGGTTTCATTATTTAAAATATGCAGTAATCGTCTAAAAAAATTTTCATTTATTTAAAGAGTTAATTTTTGTATTAAAGTTTAATTTTTAACTAAAGAATAAAAAATAATTTTTTGATCAATTAAAACTTTGAATTTCAAACTGCTGTAGTTAGTAAAGTGTTTTTTAAATCTTGTACAGTAGTAAAACTACTACTGTAATTCGGAAATTACTGAGGTTAAAATTTAGAAAATCCACTCTTGGTAAGGTTTTTTGGGTTTTATACCTTTAGGTACAAATTCAATATTATGCAAAACAACAATCATCACAATCAGTTTTTTTCGCAATTTGCGAAAACGGTTAATGCAATTTTTGGAAGTCTTTTTGTTTCAAATTCTACAAAAGAATTTAACAGGCTAAAAAATTACATTGCTTCATAGCACTAGTTGGCTATTAATATGCTGAGATATGTTTATTAGTAACAAATAACCTATAAACTAAAATAGGTGTTATAGATATTTGTTTTATGTTCTCAGATGCTGTTGCAATCTATCACAAACATTTATTAATGCTTTGTTGCAAATTGTAAAAGATCATTTTAATTGGAGAATTAATTTTATTAATTGCTACCACTTTTGCTTTACTACCTGTATCATCAATTTGATCCAACAATTGCTTCTTTAAATTGCTATCATAAACCGCGGCAATATTGCATGCTTTATTAAAGTCTTCATGCATTCCATATCCCTCCAATACTGGAGAAACATTTTTTAAATCAGGAAAAATCAAAAAGCATTTTACAAAGTAATAAGTGCGTTGGCCTGATTTTTTTGTGTAAGAAATGTACATTTTTTCCATACGGTAACTGTTTAATGCTGTTTAAACTTAATTTTTAAAAGTAGCAGAAAGACAATCTGGTAATTGTTTTACAAATAAGGTTGTAAAACTTTTCATAATAAAATTCAAAGGAGATATAGAAATAAAAATTTAAAAAGCGCCAATTCCATTCAGCGCCTTAATGAATTTAAAAACGGGCTGAATTATTTATAAATGGTACGTCATTATTCATACTAAAAAAAGAAGTCGTTTAATACTCTTGGAAACGATGCAATTAATCCTTGTGTTTTTGGTTGATTAATTGTTTGTTTCCCTGCAACTCTTTCAGCAACTAATGTAAATCCCATAGATGGCAAGTTTACTTTTACTGTTTTGTATTTTAATGAAACAGAATTACCATTAATTGAAATTTGCGGATTGTCAAAAACTTTTAAAACAGCATTTGTTTCAATAACCGAATGTTCAATTTTAATAGTATCATATTTAGAAGTAAGTTGCTTTACTATTTCTATTTCGTCATTATTAATAATGGCTGGTTTAGATTTCCAGTAATAAACACATACCACATCGGTAATTGTTTTTATTGATTCAATTTCCGACTCAAAAACAAATACAAAAACATAAGAATTAAACAATGGTTTAAACGCCGGTTTGTTATCATTAAAATTAGAACTTATAACAGGGCAATAGTTTTCAATTCCTTTTTTATTAAGGGCATTTGAAACTTTTCGTTCTTTTAGAGATTTTGTGCAGACTGCATACCAATTTCGTTTCATCTTAAGAAATTTAGGTTGTTGAAAAATGCAGTTTTTCAAATACGAATTAGATAATGCTTTTCGGAAGGAAAATGGGTAATTGGTAAAATTTGAGGAAATTCAGGTGGATATAAAGAGTTCAGCAATGCTGTAGTACACAAACATACAATTTTTACAGAATTTAAAAAATTATTTTTTGAATCATTTTGTGTCTTTTAAATTATACTGCAACTTTATTGTAATCTTTACTTTTAAAAAAATAATTTATGGATCAAACTACATTAGGCATAGGCACCCGCTTACAACATACTCAGTACGGACCAGGCGTTATTGTTGGAATTCGCTATGCAACCTATTTAATATCATTTATTAATCATGGTATTAAAGAAATTGAAAAGGTTGATACAAGCCTAGATGAAATAATACCTGAAAATATAAGCGTAGAAATAGAAACCGTTTCGGAAACCGAAAAGTCGCTATTACGAATTTTACGAATGTGGGGATCTGTTAGCGAACTGGTTCCTTTGGGCGATAAATGGAAAGCCGGCACTATGTTGCTACAACCATACGATAAAACCCAAAAGCCAAAAGAAATTCCAATTGAAGATTTCTTTCATAAAATTGTTATGCTTCGGGACAGGTTGAGAGTATTGGAACAAAACATAAACAGTAATAAAAAACTGAGCGATGAAGAAAAGGTAAATATTCAACAGTACATTACCCGCTGTTATGGATCACTCACTACTTTTAATATTCTTTTTAAAAATAAAGAGCAATGGTTTGTTGGAGACAAATCTGGTAAAGAAGATTAAAAAGAATATTAACCCAAATTCAATTTACATTGTTGGTATTTAATTACATTGATGCGATATTTTAAAAGCCTGTACATACAAGTAATAATTGCTATTCTGTTAGGAGGCGCCATTGGTCATTATTTTCCTGATTTTGCTACGCAATTAAAACCCTTGGGCGATGGCTTTATACGGTTAATAAAAATGATGATTGCGCCAATTATTTTCTGTACCATCGTTACAGGAATTGCCGGAATGCAGGACACCAAAAAAGTTGGAAGGGTTGGATTAAAAGCACTGATTTATTTTGAAGTGGTAACAACATTGGCATTGATCATCGGCTTGCTAGTGGTTAATATTTTACAACCCGGTAAAGGAATGAATATTGATGCAGGTGCTCTTGATCCTAAATTAATTGATGGCTATATTGCTCAAAGTAAAAGCCAGGGTGTTTTAGATTTCATCATTAACATCATTCCTGAAAACATTGTAAATGCCATTTCAAATAATAATTTATTACAGGTACTTTTCTTTTCTGTATTAACCGGGTTTGCTTTATCTAAAATAAAAGAAAAAGGTAAACCGTTTATTAAGGGCATACAATCATTTGAAGATGTATTGTTCCGCATTATTCATATGATTATGAAACTTGCGCCGGTTGGTGCTTTGGGCGCTATGGCTTTTACCATTGGAAAATATGGATTGGGTTCACTCAGTTCTTTGGGGCAACTTTTAATGGCATTTTATATTACCTGCCTGCTGTTTATTTTTATTGTTTTGGGAGGGATATTAAAATACAATGGGTTCAATATTTTTAGATTGTTGAAATATATTAAAGAAGAACTCCTGATTGTTTTGGGCACATCATCTTCCGAAACAGCATTGCCCAGTTTAATAAATAAATTAGAAAAGGTTGGTTGCTCCGAACCGGTAACAGGGCTTGTAATTCCAACAGGCTATTCATTTAATCTGGATGGCACTTCCATTTATCTTACCATGGCCGCAGTTTTTTTGGCACAGGCTACCAATACGCCGATGGATATTTCACATCAAATTTCTTTATTACTCATTTTATTGCTTACCTCTAAAGGGGCCGCTGGCGTTACGGGTAGTGGCTTTATAACATTGGCAGCAACCTTACCGGCTGTTGGGCATATTCCTGTTGCCGCCATTGCATTAATATTAGGCATCGACCGGTTTATGAGTGAGGGCCGGGCCATAACAAATATTATTGGTAATGCAGTTGCTACAATTGTTGTTGCAAAATGGGAAAATGAAATAGATATTAAAGTTGCCAATGAAACTATTGGCTAAATTGTTTATTCAGAATCTGAATTATTGAAACAAAAAATTTGGCATGAAAAAAATTTTCTTGATATTTTTATTACCGCTTCAAATTTTTGCCCAACCATTTTCTAAAATTGAAATTTTTAATTGGGAAAAACAAGCAGCCAACATAACCATCATTCGGGACAATTATGGTATTCCGCATGTGTATGGAAAAACCGATGCCGATGCTGTTTTTGGTTTGTTGTATGCACAATGTGAAGACGATTTTAAAAGAGTGGAGATGAATTATATTGAAAAGTTAGGTCGGTTATCTGAAATAAATGGTGATAAGGATTTGTATAATGATTTGCTTATTCGATTGGTAATTGACAGTGCAGATGCGATAAAGGATTATACCATTGCGCCACTTTGGTTAAAGAAAATTTTAAATGCTTATGCTGATGGTATAAATTATTTTTTGTACAAAAATCCACAAATAAAACCTGCATTATTAAATCGATTTCAACCCTGGTATCCATTGCTATGGACGGATGGAAGCATTGGGGCAATCAGCACCGGTGGAATTTCTGTAGCAGAAATAAAAAAATATTTTTCGGAAAAAGGCGATGAAGACAATGCAGATATTTCCTATAAAGAAGAAATAGTAACTGGCTCAAATGGCTTTGCAATTGCACCAAAAATTACTGAAAATGGCAACGCCATTTTATACATTAATCCGCATGTAACATTTTATTTCCGGCCCGAAGTGCAGATGGTTAGTGAAGAAGGATTGAATGCTTATGGCGCTGTTACGTGGGGGCAGTTTTTCGTGTACCAGGGCTTTAATGAACATTGCGGGTGGATGCACACATCCAGCCAGGCAGATATATC
>JANPAP010000201.1:0-2419 GCA_031429975.1 Chitinophagaceae bacterium | reverse complement strand
CGTACAATCTGCAGGTCTTCCCTTTTTAAATACAGATTGCACTGGTATTTTTTTGATAAACTAAAACTAAATTGCAGCGGCGTACGGGTAACAACATCTTTCAATCTTGCTGCCGCAGCCGAATAATCCAATTGATATTTTACTGTTTCGATACTCATTTTAATTGGCTACTAAACTTGCTTTTTCAGAATTCAATTTTGCTTCCTCCGCCTTTTTTGCCGGTTGATTTTCGGGCCGGAGAGAACGTACGGTTTTACCTGCCTGCCACAATTCGCTTTCTCTCAATTCTTCTAATTCCAGTTCCAGTTTTTCACGATAATCGGCTTTGCTGTTACTGTCGATAGAGCGTTGAGATTCTTTTCCGGTTTCAACACTTTCATACAATTCTTTAAACACCGGAGCAGTTGCATCCCTGAATTTTTTCCACCAGTCCAAAGCGCCACGTTGTGCTGTGGTAGAGCAATTGGCGTACATCCAATCCATTCCATTTTCGGCAATCAATGGCATTAAGGATTGAGTTAATTCTTCTACAGTTTCATTAAATGCTTCGGATGGAGAATGGCCCTTGCTGCGTAACACATCGTATTGTGCTGCAAAAATTCCTTGTATCGCTCCCATCAATGTGCCTCTTTCGCCGGTAAGATCAGAGTACACTTCTTTCTTAAAATTTGTTTCGAATAAATATCCACTGCCGATGGCAATACCCATTGCTGCAACTCTTTCAAAAGCCCTTCCGGTTGCATCCTGAAAAATGGCGTAAGAACTGTTCAATCCCCTGCCCTGTAAAAACATTCTGCGTAATGAAGTACCACTTCCTTTTGGTGCCACTAAAAACACATCTACATCGGCAGGTGGAATGATGCCGGTTTGCTCATTATAAGTAATGCCAAAGCCATGAGAAAAATACAATGCCTTACCAGGGGTTAAATGTTTTTTTACGGTGGGCCACATCGCAATCTGTGCCGCATCACTTAATAGATAACAAATGATGCTGCCTCTTTGCAAAGCCTCTTCAATTTCAAATAAAGTTTCGCCGGGTACAAATCCATCAGCCACTGCCTTATCCCAGCTTTTAGAATTTTTACGCTGGCCAACAATTACGTTGATGCCATTTTCTTTTTGATTCAACGCCTGCCCCGGGCCCTGAACACCATAACCAATTACTGCAACAGTTTCGTTTTTCAAAACTTCCTGTGCTTTTGCCAAAGGAAATTCTTCCCTTGTAACAACATTTTCTACTGTACCGCCAAAATTTAACTGTGCCATATTTTTAAGTTTTAAGTTTTAAGTTTTTTAGAGTTCACATTTTACGCAACCGGTTTTTAAATTTTTTGATACTGGATGCTTGATTCTTGATACTGGATAAGTGATGCTTGATTTTAAATTTTGAATTTTTAATTTTTAATTTTTAATTCTTAATTTTTAATTCTTAATTCCAAACTCAACCTCACATAGTAAACACCTCTTCCTGCTGATTTAAAAATTCATTTTCTACCAATTCATCGGCAGGTGCTGCTTTTTCGTACTCTTTTAATTTTTCGTGAAAACCTCTGCTGGCCTTAATTACAGCCACCCTTGCACTGCGTACAAATTCAATCAATCCGTAGGGTTCTAAAAATGCTACCAAGCGATCTGTCTCTTCCCGATGACCGGTGGTTTCAAAAATGGTATAGTCTTTACGAATGGTAATTGCCCTTGCACCATACTCCCTCAGCAAGCGTTCTACTTTTACTTTTTCTGCAATCTCATCAGTAGGTACTTTGTACAAAGCCATTTCCTGCCAAACAATTTCATCGTCGGTATTGTAAAATGCTTTTAAAACATCTACTTGTTTTTCTATCTGCCTGCAAAGTTTACGAACTACCTCTTCAGTTTCGTTTATTACGATTGTAAAACGATGCACCGATTCCACTTCGGTTGGCGAAGTATTTAAACTGTCTACATTAATTTTTCTTCTCGAAAAAATTATCGCAATCCGGTTTAACAAACCAATCTGGTTTTCGGTATACACGGTTATGGTATATTCGTTTTTCATGTTTGCTTTTTTTATTTCAACCTTATTTCTGATACGCTGCAACCCTGTGGTACCATGGGAAAAACATTGTTTTCTTTTCCTACCATGATCTCTAATAAAAAGGATCCCTGATGCAGCAACATTTCCTGCAGGGATTTTTTTAACTCATTTCGTTGATCCACTTTTTTTCCTGCAATGCCATAACCCTCGGCCACTTTAATAAAATCGGGACTCTTGATATCGGTAAAAGAATACCTCCTTTCATGAAACAACTCTTGCCACTGCCTTACCATTCCAAGAAATTGGTTATTAAGGATGATGATTTTTACATCGATACCCGTTTGCATAATGGTGCCTAATTCCTGGATGGTCATTTGTACACCACCATCGCCAATGATGGCAACA
>JANPAP010000200.1:0-1582 GCA_031429975.1 Chitinophagaceae bacterium | reverse complement strand
GCCACTTGCCGAACCAGAACTAAATCCAGTTGCAGATGCAGCCGTTGTTAAAACTGTTGGAGGTGGGCCTGCTGGTACAACAGTTCCTGTAAATACCACACTTTTAATATAAACCGAACGGCTTGAAGTGGTAGTTCCTGCTGCATAAACATATACCCTAACAACATAAGTTTGACCTGTAGCAAGCAGGGTACTTAAGGTACCAAAACTGATATTATTGGTACCACCACTTGGAACTGACTGTGGTGTTCCAAAACTTACCCAGGGTCCGGCACCATTTGCTTGATAAGCCAACGACACAACATTATTTCCACTGGAACCCGAAGTTTTAGCTGTAAAGGTTAATCCAGAAATAGATAAATCATAAGGCCCGTTTGGAGACAAAGGAAAATCCATGTGAAACTGATTGGTAGCTACTGTTGGCCAGTTACCAGATGCTATTTGGCAACGGTAACCATCTATATTATGTGAACCAGGTATTGGAAAACTAGTACCCGGAGCCATTAAACCTGCAGTTACAGCACTGGCCTGTGCGCCAGCAACCACATTGGTTTTATCCGACGTTAATACCCAGGTTGCGGTGAACTGAGATTGAGCCTTCATGTTTAAAAACATGAATACTGATAATATCAAAATTGATTTCAAACCAATATTAAAAGGATTGAAAGCAGTTTCATTTTTCGATAGCCTGATTGACTTTATTTGTAAATTTCTCAAATTAAGCGGGCAAGTTTTTGTTGTCATAAATTATCTATTAAAAATACCAAGTGTAAAAACTGGTTGTATAATCGTTAAAGGCATCGTAATCTACGCAATTAAACAAAAAACTTATTTTATAGTAATTACTTTTTTTATGCAAACGTTCCCGATAACGATGGGCTTCTTTTTAAAATATTAAATAAGCTTCAACTACTGATAAATAAGTACAAAAACAGCAATTTGCAGAGTCTCTTTTTTAAGAAAGGGTAATTCAAAATGTACTCTTTAAAATAATTGAAATAGCCATTTCATTTTAAATGAACCTATCGTTCAAAAAAAAGGGCTGTAATATTACAGCCTCTTTTTTTGCTCAAAAAATTACTGGTTATTCAATGATTAAACTCTTATTAATTCTTTGCTGGTTATTATTTAATTGCAAATTGTAGATACCCTTTTTTAGCGATGCTGGTAAATCAACAGTAAATGTGGCGGTTCTTCCATCATGATTAATGGTTTTATTGTAAACAACCTGTCCTACTTCATTCATCAACGAAAGAGAATAAACTGCTTTATCCAGGTTTTCTAATTGAATGCTGAATTGATTTCCTTTTACCGGATTGGGATAAATTGTTACATTATATCCGTTTCTTAACAGGTTTACTTTTAAAATACTGCTGTATTTAATTGTGCCATTTCTTTCGGTTGCCTTAATCCTGTAAAAATTTACGCCTCTGTTTGGAGATGCATCAAAATACTGATAGCTGTTTAAATTGCCATTATTGGTTTTTGGTAATAAAGTGCCAGCCGTTTCAAACAATCTACCATCAACCGATTTTTCAATTTCATAATTCAATACATCCAGTTCTGTAGCATTTCCAAATTC
>JANPAP010000199.1:0-1859 GCA_031429975.1 Chitinophagaceae bacterium | reverse complement strand
AAATTTGGAACCGGAAAAACTGTTGAGGCTAAACCTGCAACAGAAGCATCAAAACCGGCAAAATAAGTTTTAGAGTTTGGTTGAGTTTAGTGTAACTGCAATAAAATACTCAGCAATGAAATTTATGCAGTTTCACTTTTTTTTTAAAAAAATAATTAATGGAAAATAGTTTGGAAAAAATATCGAGATTGTTTTTGGTACTGTGTGCAGTGGCATTACTGCTGGTTTTATTTGTACCACTTTGGAGAATTGAGTTGACAGCACCACAATATCCCGAAGGGCTGATGTTACAGATTTTCCCCAATAAATTAGGTGGTAATGTTGATATTATTAATGGACTGAATCACTATATCGGCATGAAGGTTTTAAATGATAAAGATTTTATTGAGTTTACGGTATTGCCTTATATCATTGGCTTTTTTTCGTTGGCATGTTTACTGGTTGCTTTATTAAACAGAAAGCGTTTATTAAAAATAGTTTTTAGTTTGTTTTTAATTTTTGGAATTGTTGCCATGATTGATTTCTGGAGATGGGAATATGATTATGGGCACAACCTCAATCCTGCTGCTGCTATTCAAGTACCGGGTCAAAGTTATCAACCGCCATTAATTGGGTATAAACAATTATTAAATTTTGGTGCTTACTCAGTTCCCGACATCGGAGGTTGGATTTTTATTGTAGTAGGCTTAGTATTATTAACCGTTATTGTTATTGAATGGGAAAAGAAAAAGCATGTTTCAATAAAATCTTAAAGATGAAATTTATGGGCATAAAAATATTGTTATTATCAATGTTGTTGTATGGTTGCAGCACAGGACCACAGCCCGTTTTGTTGGGTAAAGAAAATTGTGAGCAATGTAAAATGACCATTATGGAAAATCAATTTGTTGCAGAATTGGGTACAAAAAAAAGTAAACTTTTTAAGTTTGATGATGTACAGTGTTTATTAAATTTTGTACAGGCTGATAAGATAAAAAAGGATGAAATTAAAAATATTTATTTGATGGATTACGAAGCGCCTGGGAATTTTATTTCGGCATCAAATGCTTTTTTTATAAAGAGCGAAAATTTAAAAAGCCCGATGGGAGGTAATATAGCTGCATTTAAAACCGAAGCGGCCGCAACAAAATATGTATCAAATAATCCGGGCCAAAAAATAAATTGGAATCAACTTTTACCCTGATCCATTACAATGAAAAATTTTCTTATAATAATCAGTTGTTTTTTTATTTTTAAAAATAGTTATGCAACTGTTTGGCGAGTGTATCCATCAGCAACACAACATACACTTACGCAGGCAATTTTAAATGCAAAAGCTTTTGATACCATTTTGCTGGGGAGCGGCATTTACAAAGAAGGCAATATCTTAATCAACAAACCACTTTATTTAAAAGGTTTAGCAGGCGCCATCATTGATGGTGAAAAAAAATACGAAATCATTTCTGTAAAATCCGATGCTGTAACCATCGACGGATTGCAAGTTCAACATGCCGGTTATTCATCAACCGAAGATTTTGCCGGAATAAAAATTTATAATGCCCGGAATGTTTCCATCATTAATAACACCGTTATTGATACCTATTTTGGCATCTATGGACAATACATCCGCAACTGTTTTATCAGCAACAATAAATTATATTCAAATGCAACCGATGAAATAATTTCGGGTAATGGAATTCATTGCTGGAAGAGTGACAGCGTAAGTATCATGCACAATTACATCAAAGGCCATCGGGATGGAATTTATTTTGAGTTTGTAAATTATAGTATGATCGTAAGCAATTACAGTGATGAAAATTTAAGGTATGGATTGCACTTTATGTTTTCGAGTAACAACACTTATGTAAACAATATTTTTT
>JANPAP010000198.1:0-6066 GCA_031429975.1 Chitinophagaceae bacterium | reverse complement strand
TGCATTGGCAAACGATTCAATTACGGATGCTATTCCCATGCAATATTTCAATGCAGAATTCTGGTATCTGCAAATTGAAATAACAGACGATATCGATATCGACTCAATTGCATATCATTACATTTTTAAAGAAGAAGATGGCAATGAAATTGTTGAATGGGGTAACGACCGGGTAATTGAAATGGATAAAATTCCTGCAAAAGAAGCCATTACTTTATTGGATACCTGGAATCATTCCGGCGAAATTGAAAACGCATTTTTTACCAAACCATTTCAAGAAGTTTTACTTAAAAATAAATCAACTGCTTTGAAAGCCGCTACGGCAAAGGGTTTTACACACGAGTTCAGGGTTAAAGCACCTTTACTGCAACAAGATGAAGTACTTTGTATAAGTGGCACCGGTACAACTCTCGGCGATTGGAATACTGAAATGCCAGTATTGCTTTTTAAATCGGGTAACTGGTGGAAAGCACAACTCAACTTTACCAGCAACAGTATTCCGGTAGCATATAAATATGGCGTTTATAATATTGCAACAAAAAAATTCATCCATTTCGAATCGGGCAATAACCGCACTTTACCTGTTGATACGCACAAAGGAAAATCTACCATTATTCATGATGGATTTATGCATTTAAAATATCCCGACTGGAAAGGAGCAGGTGTTGCCATTCCGGTATTTAGCATTAGGTCTAAAAATAGTTTGGGCTCAGGTGAGTTTACAGATATTACTTTATTGGTTGATTGGGCAAAAAAAGCCGGGTTAAAACTAATTCAGTTATTACCCATTAATGATACAACGGCAAACCATACCTGGACAGATTCTTATCCATATGCTGCTATTTCTGCATTTGCCTTGCATCCCATTTATTTAAATATTGAAAAAATAGCCGGTAAAAAAAATGCAGCATTATTAAAAGAATTGCTGCTGATAAAACAAAGTTTGAATGCTTTGCCGGATGTAGATTATGATGCCGTAATGGTAGCGAAAATAGCCGCTGTTACTGAATTGTATCAACAACAAAAAGAGGAGTTTAAAAAGGATAAAAAATTTATTGAATTTTTTAAATTGAATCGTCATTGGCTGCTGCCTTATGCTGCATTTTGCTATTTACGTGATAAATACAGTACCGCTGATTTTAATCAATGGAAAACAAATGCAGTGTATGATGAAAAGTCGATACAGCAATTGGTAGCAGTTTCCAAAAAGCATTATGATGATATTGCAATACATTATTTTATTCAATACCATTTGCACTTGCAATTGAAAGATGCAACCGCTTATGCTCACAAAAATGGAATAGTGGTTAAAGGCGATTTGCCGATTGGGATTTACCGTTATGGTTGCGACGCCTGGATGGCACCTGAATTATATAACATGAATGAACAGGCAGGCGCACCACCAGATGATTTTGCAGTGAAGGGACAAAACTGGGGTTTCCCAACTTACAATTGGAAGAAAATGCAGGAAGATGGTTTTGCTTGGTGGCGCCAGCGTTTTGAACAAATGAGTGAATACTTCGACACTTTCAGGATTGATCATATACTCGGTTTTTTTAGAATCTGGAGTATTCCGGTACATGCTGTGGATGGTATTATGGGCAGGTTTGTGCCTGCCATTCCGGTTCATATTAATGAGTTGCATAAACTTAATATTTCGTTTAACCATCACCGTTATTGTAGGCCATATATAACACAGAATATTGTGAATGATAAATTTGCAAGCGATGCAGAAATGGTTATCAGTACTTATTTGCAATGGCAGGATGGACTATATGAGCTCAAAGAAAATTTTAATACACAACGAAAAGTTGAAGCGCATTTTAATCAACTGGAAATTTCTGATCAAAATACTTTTATTAAGGATGGCTTAATGGAATTGATCAGTAATGTGATATTTTTTGATGAAGCAGGACCGCAGCAACAGGAATTTCATTTCCGTTTCAACATGGAGCAAACAAGTTCTTTCAAGGATTTGGGCGATCATGATAAGCAACAATTGAAAAATCTTTATGTAGATTATTTTTTCCGCAGGCAAGATGATTTTTGGAAACAAGAGGCCATGCATAAATTGCCGGGCTTAAAACAAAGTACCAATATGTTGGTTTGTGGGGAAGACCTGGGATTAGTACCAGCCTGTGTTCCCGATGTAATGAGCCAATTGGGCTTGTTAAGTCTCGAAATACAACGGATGCCCAAAGATTCTTCAACAGAATTTTTTCATCCGGCAAATGCACCTTATTTATCTGTTGTTACACCAGCAACACATGACATGAGTACCATCCGGGGTTGGTGGGAAGAATCATTTGAAAAATCGCAACGATTCTATAATACAATGCTGGGCCATTATGGCGAAGCACCTTTCTTTTGTACGGATATTATTAATAAGGAAATTGTGTTGCAACATTTGTATTCGCCTGCCATGTGGAGTATTTTTCAATTACAGGATTTGCTGGGCATGAGCGAAAAACTCCGCAGGGAAAATCCAAATGATGAACGCATCAATATTCCTTCAAACCCAAAACATTATTGGAGGTATCGGATGCATTTCAGTTTAGAAGATTTGATTGAAGAAACGGAATTTAATTCCGGTTTAATGGAATCCGTAAAGGCCAGTGGCCGTTGATTCATTTATAAATTTTATCTTTCTGCCAGGATATTTTTCCTGGCATTTTTTTAAATAATAAATTATGCAAGTACGTTTTAAACAATTCAATTTACCATTTAAATATCCCTTTACCATTTCTAAAGGAACCAAAACGCATCAGCCAACATTGATAGTAGAGCTGGAGCATTTTGGATGGAAAGGATATGGCGAGGCACCAGCCATCAGCTATTACAACATCCCTGTTGAAAAAATGATCGAAGACCTGGAGCGTAAAAAAGTTTTTGTAGAAAAATTTGCCTTCTCCGATCCGGAAAGATACTGGCATTATCTACATCATCTTTTTCCTGCAAATCCATTTTTAGTTTGTGCATTGGATATGGCCGGTTGGGATTTATTTGGCAAGCTAAAACGCAAGCCATTGGCGGAGTTATGGAAATTAGATATCCATAATTTACCACTTACCGATTATACCATTGGCATTGATAGTATTGAAAAAATGATTGAAAAAATGCAGGCGATGCCTTGGCCAATTTATAAAATAAAAGTGGGTGTTGAAGGCGATGTTGAAATGGTAGCAGCATTAAGAAAACATACCGATGCAATTTTCAGGGTGGATGCAAATGCAGCATGGACGCTGGAACAGGCACTTGAAAAAATTCCATTACTAAAAAATATGGGAGTTGAATTTATTGAGCAACCATTGGCAAAAGATGATTGGGAGGGAATGAAAATTTTATTTGAACAATCAACCTTGCCATTAATTGCCGATGAATCTTGTGTAAGTGAATCGGATGTTGAAAAATGTCAGCATCATTTTCATGGCATCAATATCAAACTTACAAAATGCAGTGGTATTACGCCGGCACGGAGAATGATTACAACTGCAAGATCGCTCAATATGAAAGTGATGCTGGGATGTATGAATGAAAGTAGCGTAGGATCGGCTGCCATAGCACATTTGGCGCCATTGGTAGATTATATTGATATGGACGGTCCATTGCTTCTTGCCAAAGATATTGCTAGTGGCTTGCAATATGATTTTGGTAAAATTCAATATTCTAATCTAAATGGTTTAGGGATAGAAATACCGCCGTTTTAAAAAAGAAAAGGCATTTAGTTTCCCTCTTAATATTGCTGCAAATAAATTTTATTTGGCAAATTTCGATTGCATTGCTTACTTTGCATCAACAATGAAACAATTTTTGCACATACATCATCATCATTTTTTACCTACAGGTAAGCTGTGTTGATAGGTATGTGTTAAACATATTTTTACAAAGGGCTTACCAGTTGGTGGGCCCTTTTTTTGTGCACTGATGATTTGCTCCTTATTTTTTTACTTTAAAATTTCCCTCGGGAATGGAGGTTTATTATGTTGAAAATTGCAATACAAAAATCCGGCAGGTTGTTCGAAGATTCAATACGCTTATTGAAAGAATGCGGCATTGAATTAAACACCGGTAACAAACAATTAAAAACTGCTGCAACAAATTTCCCGTTGGAAGTATTTTTTTTAAGAGACGATGATATTCCACAATATGTTTTTGATGCCGTTGCAGATATTGGTATTGTTGGCGAAAATGTTTTGTTGGAAAAACAAAAAGACATCAACATTATTCAACGCCTTGGGTTTGGCAAATGTCGCTTAAGTATTGCCATTCCTAAAACAAAAAATTATCAATCCATTGCCGATTTAAACGGGTTGAAAATTGCAACCAGTTATGCTGCAATATTGCAGGATTATCTGAACCGGAATAATAGCAATGCCGAAATTCATGAAATCAGCGGATCAGTGGAAATAGCTCCTGGAATAGGTTTGGCCGATGCTATCTGTGATTTGGTAAGCAGTGGCAGTACCTTATTTACAAATGGTCTTAAAGAGGTTGAAACTATTTTGAATTCCGAAGCGGTACTGGTTGCCAATAAAAATCTGTCGGAAGCTAAACTGCAAATTGTACAAAAATTATTGTTGCGGATGAATGCTGTAAGGACGGCAAAAAACAATAAATATATTTTGCTCAATGCACCCAATCATCAACTAAAAAATATTGCTTCATTATTGCCGGGGATGAAAAGTCCTACCATTGTTCCGTTGGCTGAAGAAGGCTGGAGCAGTGTACAAAGTGTAGTGAATGAAAATGATTTTTGGGAAGTGATTGAAAAGTTACAGCAGTTTGAGGCGGAAGGAATTATTGTATTGCCAATTGAAAAAATGATTGTTTGATTAAACTGAATTTTTATGATATTTTATGATAATCCTTTAACTGAAAAATGGATAGAAATTGTTAAACGGCCTTTAATGAATACAGACAATCTTGAGCCGGTAGTAACAGAAATTTTAAATGATGTAAAAAATAATGGCGATGTAGCAGTAAAAAAATATGCTGCAAAATTTGATGCGGTTATTTTAGAAGAACTGAAAGTGAGCAAAGCAGAAATTGCAGAAGCGGTTGATTTTGTTGCCGATGATTTAAAAGCTGCAATTGAAATTGCTAAACAGAATATTGAAAAATTTCATCGTTCTCAAATTGAAAAACGGCAACCCGTTGAAACAAGTGCCGGAGTTATTTGCTGGCGTAAATCGGTAGCCATACAACAAATAGGTTTATACATTCCCGGCGGAACCGCTCCCTTGTTTTCAACACTGTTAATGTTGGCAATACCTGCGCTGTTGGCTGGTTGTAAAGAAATAGTGGTATGCACACCTTGTGGTAAAAATGGCAAAATAAATCCAGTTATTTTGTTTGTTGCCAATTTACTGGGGTTAAAAAATATTTACAAAATTGGAGGGGTGCAGGCAATTGCTGCAATGGCTTATGGCACCGAAAGTATTTCGAAAGTGTACAAGATTTTCGGTCCGGGTAATCAGTATGTTACTTGTGCAAAACAGTTATTAACCAAAGAAGGGATTGCCATTGATATGCCTGCAGGACCAAGTGAACTTGCCGTATATGCAGATGAAACTTGTAATCCGGTTTTTGTTGCGGCCGATTTGTTAAGCCAGGCCGAACATGGAATTGATAGCCAGGTTATTTTAGTAGCAACAGCACAAACTATTATAGACAATGTGTTGGTTGAAATTGAAGCACAATTAAAAAATATTTCAAGAAGTGAAATTGCAAAACAGAGTTTGCAAAACAGCCGTTTTGTAGTAATGGAAAATGTTGCAACTGCGTTTGATTTGCTGAATACTTATGCACCCGAGCATTTAATTATAGCAACCGATAATGCGTTGGAATTGGCTGATAAAGTTGTGAATGCAGGAAGTGTTTTTTTAGGACACTATGCGCCTGAAAGCGCCGGTGATTATGCATCTGGCACCAATCATACATTGCCTACAAATGGCTATGCTGTTGCTTATAGTGGGGTATCGGTTGATAGTTTTGTAAAAAAAATAACCTATCAATCTATAACAAAAGAAGGCATTAAAAATATTGGAAATGCCGTTGAAAGAATGG
>JANPAP010000197.1:0-24825 GCA_031429975.1 Chitinophagaceae bacterium | reverse complement strand
TTTTAAAATGGTATTGCTGGCTTTGTTTGGTGCCGTAATGGGACAGGGCGTAATTTGGTACACCGGCCAGTTTTATGCACAATCATTTTTAGAAAATACAGTTAAGATTGAGTTTGTACAAAATCGGGAAATATTATTATGGGCCATCGCTATGGCTACGCCTTTCTTTTTAGTGTTTGGTGCACTAAGCGACCGGATCGGAAGAAAATGGATCATGCTTACGGGTATGTTATTGGGTGTAATTTTTTATCGGCCAATTTTTAAAACATTGTTGATTGATGCTGATGCAACCGAATGGGTTAGCAACAACAGCAATATGATTGTTTCAAACGATCTTGATACGCCTGTAAAAACAGATAGTATTTTAAAACCCAATCAAACAATTATTATCAATCATTACAAAATAAGATGGGCATTAATAAATGATAGCAGGTTTATTGAAAACAGGTCGGATACAATATTTACAAGCCTTGATGGTTTTACATCGGTTATTAAAAAAGATCTGAAGCCGGTTTATTCCGACAAGGTTTTAATGCCATCGCTAAAATGGAAATACATTTTATTGGTTTGGATAATGATTCTTTTTGTTACAATGGTGTATGGCCCCATCGCTGCTTTTTTGGTAGAATTGTTTCCTACAAAAATCCGCTATACTTCCATGAGCTTGCCCTATCATATTGGCAACGGGGTGTTTGGAGGATTGGTTCCATTTATTGCAACGCTGCTGTCTTCAACCTTTGTAAAAGACCCACTGGTTGGGCTTTGGTACCCAATTGGCATTGCTGCTTTGTGTTTTGTAATTGGTGCTTTGTATCTCAATAATAAAATTGATAATGACGTAACCGACTAAAAAAAATTTATGAATACGATAAAAAAAATAATGGGAATTGTATGGATGTTGCTGGCGCCAGTATTGATTTATTTTTTAATAGTGGGTGCCCTACATAATATCAACAGTACTGGAACAAAAGATATTAATAAACCCATTCCATGGATTATCATCATCGGCGTTTTTACACCAATTGCAATTGGCTTAATGATTTTTGGATACTATGCGTTAAAAGGAGAGTATGATCATTTGCCGGAAAATTCAAAAGAGATTTAAAAGCAGTCAATTTTTTAGTAAGAAATTTTTAACCTTCTTTAACAGGCGCATTTAAAGTTTTCCATAACATATCTTTTAACTCGGGCAGATTTTGTCCGGTAATAGAAGAGAAAAATATATGCGGAATATTTTGAGGTAATTCTTTTGCAATGGCGTTTTTTAATTCGTCATCCAGCATATCCGATTTGCTGATGGCAATAACAAAATCTTTTTGCAACATTTCCGGATTGTACTCTTTCAATTCGTTCACCAAAATTTCAAATTCTTTTTTGTGATCGGCACAATCGGCCGGTACTAAAAACAACAAAATAGAATTGCGTTCAATATGCCTTAAAAAACGATGCCCCAATCCTTTGCCTTCGGCAGCGCCTTCAATAATTCCGGGCAAATCGGCAATGCAAAAACTTTTTCCATCCCGATAGTCCACCATACCCAATTGTGGTGTTAAAGTGGTAAATGCATAATCTGCAATTTTTGGTTTGGCTGCGGTGATAACCGAAAGCAAGGTTGATTTCCCTGCATTGGGAAATCCTACCAAACCTACGTCGGCCAATACTTTCAGCTCTAAAAACTTCCAGCCTTCTACACCTGCCTCACCCGGTTGTGCATATTCCGGCGCTTGATTGGTAGACGTTTTAAAATTGATATTACCCAATCCACCACGGCCACCTTTTACCCAAATCACCTCCTGGCCATCTTCTAAAATTTCAACTTCTTTTAGGCCAGTTGTTTCATCTTTTGCAATGGTTCCCAATGGAACTTCAATAATAATATCTTTTCCAAAACGACCGGTTTGATTATTCTTGTTGCCACTCTCGCCATCCTCGGCCAACACATTTTTATAATAGCGCAAATGCAATAAGGTCCAAAGTTGTGAGCTGCCTCTTAAAATAATATGAGCTCCACGTCCTCCATCGCCTCCATCAGGACCCGCCATGGCATTGTACTTGGTACGGCTAAAATGCTTGCTGCCTGCGCCTCCATGCCCACTGCGGCAGAATATTCTGATGTAATCTATAAAGTTTGATTTTTCCATTTGTCTGTTGTAGGTGATCAGTTGTCAGTGATCGGTTATCAGTGATCGGTTATTAGTGATCGGTTATTAATCTTTTTAAGGTTTCTTAGGTTTTTGTTTTTCAATTTCTTTTCTCATCCAATTAATATAACCATTTAAAAGTCTTTCACATTCGTTGATTTCTGATTTCAAACTTTTTAATTTTTCTACAGAAATAAAATGTTCGTCATAAGCATCAATGCAATGATTGTATATTTCACTTAAAGATCCTCTGGCCTGAATACAAAAATGAATTTGATCTGGATAGGTATATCTTCCGTGACCCTCAGCAATATTACTGTTTACAGATCTTGCACTTCGGATTAACTGGTCTACTAATCTAAATTTTTCATCTGCAGGAAATGTTCGAACCAATTCTCTTACCGTATTTTTAATAATTCTTGCCTTTTTCCAAACCTCTAATTCTGTAAAACTTTTTCCTGAAGGATGCTGCAGATTAACTGAATGCTCCATAAAGAAATTTTATGCAAAGCAACTGATTTTATTTTAACTGGTAGGTTTTAACTTAAAACAAGCCAAATAACACAACACTGATCACAGATCACTGATAACTGAAATCCGATCACTAATCACCGATCACTTTTTTCCCATGGCTTAAAGTTCTTGTCGGATGTTTGTTTTTTCTGTAGCGCAATATCTCCAAGCGGTTCACATTCCTTCCAGGTTTCAAACATGGCTGATGGTAATTGCTGGTATAATTTTGTGCCTTCGGTTTTCCAGGCCATCATTTCATCGGTTACGGTTTTTATGATCTTTGCAGGATTTCCGGCAAGTAGTGATCTTGCTGGAATAATTTCGTTTGCCTTTACAAAACTCAATGCGCCCACAATACATTCGTTGCCCAATTGAACATTATCCATAATCACTGCATTCATTCCAACCAAACAGTTTTTGCCAATGCTTGCTCCATGAATGATAGCGCCATGGCCAATATGGGCACCTGCTTTTAAAATTACGGTAACTCCGGGAAACATATGAATGGTACAATTTTCCTGCACATTGCATCCATCTTCAATAATGATTTGTCCCCAATCGCCCCGGATGGCGGCCCCCGGCCCAATGTACACATCCTTGCCAATGATTACATTTCCGGTAACCGAAGCCAGCGGATGAATAAAAGAAGATTGATGTATTACGGGTTGGTATCCGTCAAATTCGTAAATCATTTTTATTGTTGAATTTTATTCGTCAATATCAATAAGCGGAATATCTCTTTTTAGCATATCATTTCTGTTGGCTATTTCCCAGGCAGTATAAAAAATCATCCGCACTCTTTTTTCGTAAAGGTCAAAATTTATTTTATCAACCGTGTCGGTTGGTTTATGATAATCGGCCAGTAACATGCCATCATAAAAAAATAAAATGGGCACGCCTTTTTTAGCAAAATTATAATGATCGCTGCGGTAGAAAATTCTGTTTGGATCATTGGGGTCATCAAATTTATAATCCAACACAAGGTTTGCAGATTTTGCATTTGCTGCCTCATTAATACCCTGCAAATCGCTGCTGATTTTGTTGTGGCCAATTACATAAACATAATTGAGGGTATCATCTGTTTTGCGTTCGGTATCAGTTCTTCCAACCATATCAATATTTAAATCAACACTGGTATTTTCAAGTGGAAAAACAGGATGATCGCAGTAATATTCACTGCCCCACAATCCTTTTTCCTCACCGCTTACCGTCATAAAAACA
Organism: Chitinophagaceae bacterium; assembly: GCA_031429975.1. GTDB lineage: Bacteria > Bacteroidota > Bacteroidia > Chitinophagales > Chitinophagaceae > Ferruginibacter. Next base: position 20,950 of record JANPAP010000197.1, on the reverse strand, counting down.
ATGGTTCTTCTGGGGCCTTTTCCGGCGGCTTTTGCTTTTGCAAAAGCTTCGGCCATATTTATTACGCCGCAGGTTCCACTGCCATCATCATCGGCACCAAAATAAATTTTGCCTTTCTTTATTCCTAAATGATCGTAATGCCCGGTAATAAAAACGTATTCATTTTTTTTGTCGGTTCCCTCAATAAAACCCAATACATTGCTGGCGTTTATTTGTGTCCTTTCTTTTTTATAATCGAAACTATAATTGCTTTTTATTTCAGCAAAGTTTCCCGTTTCAAATATTGCTCCATTTTTTGCATGTAACACAAGGCTATCAAACTTCCATTTTGAAAAACATTGATTTGCTATTTCATGCGATAAGGTAATACATCCAATTCCTTTATCTTTTTCAATTCTTGGAAAATAAACATTGGTTTTACTGTTTTGATCGGCCAGTTTGTTACTGATAGAAGCCGCTGCTGGATTGATGGCAATTACAGCAATAGCGCCTTTGCTGGCAGCCAGCATCATTTTTGTATCAATGCCGGGATAAGTATAATTTGATGGCTGGTCTGTTCCACTTAAAAAATATTTCCCATTTGCTTTTGGCTCACCTAAAAAAATCAAAACAACTTTACCTTTTACATCTATGTTTTTATAATCATCATATTGATTTTCGCTGATACCATACCCAGCAAATACAATATTTGAAGCCGAAATTTTACGGGTGTTATTGTACAACACCGGAATAAAATAATCGGTGCCAAATATCAATTCCCTGTTATCAATTTTTACGGTTGATGAGCTCATGGAATCTTTATACAAAGGATACATTTGTTGATACCCATTCAGTGCAGCAGCAGGTTGCAACCCAATTAATTTAAACTGCGATTCGATGTATGCAGCAGCCCTGCGTTGCCCTTCGGTACCGGTTTCCCGGCCTTCCATTTCGGGGCTGGCAATAATGGTTAAGTGTTTTTTTAATTGTGCGCCATTAATAAATGTTGCAAATGTTGAGGCCTCATTTTTTTGAGCAAATACAATTTGAAGGCAAAGCAAAACAGTGGCTAAGAGGGGAAGTTTTTTCATTAATTAAAAGCAATTTATTAAAGAATCAACACAAAATTATTGAGGGCAAAATTATAAATGCCAAGCGTATGAATTGTTCATGAATGATTAAAAAAATTAGCAAGAAATTTTTTCAACACGATCTGCATGTCGGCCTGCTTCAAAAGCAGTGTTCATAAAAATATCGAGCATTTTTTCTGCATCACCATCTCTAACAAATCTTGCCGGAATACAAATAACATTTGCGTTATTGTGTTTACGGGCAAGTTCCGTAATTTCTTCTCCCCAACAAATAGCAGCTCTTACACCCTGGTGCTTATTTGCTGTAATGGCCACTCCATTTGCACTGCCACAAAGTAACACACCAAAAGCCGCTTCACCATTTTCTACCGCAGCTGCTACCGGATGTGCAAAGTCAGGATAGTCAACAGAATCTTTGCTGTAAGTACCAAAATCTTTTATTGCAACGCCTTCTCCCTCTAATAAAGAAATCAGGTCTTCCTTGCAATCAAATCCTGCATGGTCGCAGCCAATTGCAACGGGTAAGCTTAAATCAAATACTGTCATGATATAATTATTTTAAGAATGATTAAATAGATTTTCAGCATAAAAGTATTAATAAAATTTGAGGGTGCCCCTAAGTAAAAACTTAAAAAAAGAATGCATATTATTTTCAGGGAATGTATGGAGACAAATTTTATGAAGCTGTTTTAATATTTATCCCATTAAAATAAATATCAACTCCATTCTTTTTCTTCCTTTGCTCTTTTTTTATCAACCGTACTGGCCAAAAAAATACTGATCCAATACAATAATACCAATGGTATTGCTACCAGGAACTGGCTTGTCCAATCGGGCGATGGAGTAATCACTGCAGCTACTACTAAGATGATGACAAATGCAAACTTGAAATATTTTTTTAAAAATGCTCCTGTAACCAGCCCAATTTTTGCCAGTACATAAGTAAGTACCGGAAGTTCGAAAGCGATACCACAACCTAGAATAAGATTGGTAAGACTATCGATATAATCATTAATGGCAGGACGGTATTGTATTACCCCCGATTTACCCAGCGTAAAACTTGCCAAGAAATTAAAAGTAAAAGGCGCCAGTAAATAATAGCCAAAAAGTGCGCCTGTAAAAAAACAAAGGGAAACATAAAAAATACTTCCGGTACCATATTTTCTTTCTTTGGGAGAGAGGGCGGGTTTTATAAATCGCCAGAGTTCCCAAAAAATATAGGGGAATGCAGCAATGATTCCACCAATCATGGCAATGGTAATGGCCGATGTAAACGTGCCGTTAACTTCAGTAACCTGAAAACTTATTTTTACTGGTGGCATACAAAAACTATCTCCTAAATGTAACCAGTGCCCAAAACGGCAAAGAGCACCATAGGTAACAAAGTTTTCATTGGCAGGGGCCAAAATGATATTGTCGTACACCCAATCAATATTGATAAAAATAGCGATGGCAGCAATTAACCAGGCAACAATACTGCGAATGATATGCCAGCGCAATTCTTCAATATGATCAAAGAAGGTCATCTCTTCCTGCTCGGCCGAAGGCTTTCCGCTGAGGCGGTTAAAAAATGATTTTCTGTCGGAAGCTGCTGTTGCCAATTTTATTTTTTCGATTTAATTGATAATTTTTTTAAGAAGGTTGCGCAAAAGTAAAACAATTTATGGCTTGTGCTTTTCGAAACTTTATGAGCTGGTGGATATTTCTTTTACATTACCCGTACGTTTTAAAACGCCCCATCCCTGCAGCTCCCCCTTGATCGCTTTGTTAAATGATTTGATCAAAATATAATACATCAACTGCCGGTATAATAACCGTTGAGGAATCATCCAAAAAAGTTTATTGAAATCTGCTTTTTCAAATGCAAAAGCAAGTGCAGCGCCGGCAGCATCTACCAACGTAAATACAAAATAATATAAAAAAATATGGCCGATATCGGCCTGAATAATTCCAAAGCCTGCAGCCAGCAAACTCAATACCAGCAACAGATCTGCCAGGGGTGCTAAAAAGGGCAACAGGATTTGAAAAATAAGAATATTGGGCAAAGCCACCATGCCAAAATTTTTAAACCTGGGATTAAAAACTGCATCCCGGTGTTTCCAAAAACATTGCATTACACCAAAACTCCAACGAAATCTTTGCCGCATAAACTGCCGCATGGTTTCCGGAACCTCGGTATACGAAATAGCCGTGTTACAATTTCGTATCTGGTAACCATTGCGGTGTAACCGCATGGTAAGGTCGCAATCTTCGGCTAGTGTATCGGAAGTAAAACCACCTGCCTTTATCACGGCTTCTTTTCTAAAAGCACCAATGGCTCCAGGTACAACCGTAATGCAATTCAATAAATCGAAAGCCCGGCGATCAAAATTTTGAGAAGTGATATACTCAATGCTTTGCCATCGGGTAATCATATTTATTTCGTTTCCCACTTTTACATTTCCGGCAACAGCGCCAATTGTAACGCCTTCAATACTTGAATGGAATTTTTGCATTAATTGCGATACGGCATCGGCTTTTAACTGAGTATCGGCATCAATACAAATAACAAATTCGCTGTTAGCATTTTCTATACCAACATTTAAAGCATCGGCTTTTCCCCCGTTTATTTTCGTGTATACATAAACGTTTGGCGAATGTAAAAAACCCTTTTGCACCGTTTCAAAAGTTTTATCGGTGCTGCCATCATCAATAAAAACTATTTGCAAATTGGGATAATCCTGTTGTAATAAACTGCTTACGGTTCTGATGGCATTTACTTCTTCATTATAGGCAGGCACAATAATACTTACCATTGGAGATTGTGCATTAAAGATTGCTGCTGTTACATACTGTTTGGATTCATTTCGCTTTTGTATCCATGCCAATAAGGCCATTATCATCATTCGCCCAACTGATAATGCTATGCCAACAATAAACAAAGCAAAAACCAAATGGCCCGACCAATAAGCAGCTTCAGCAAAAAAGAAATTAATGTTAGTTATCCAACTGTCGTTGCTGGTAGGAATTACCGGCATTACATCATCTTTTGTTTTTCCTAAAAGATCGGCTACCGTTGTAAATTGGTAACCCCTTTTTTTAAAATAATCAATAATCCGGGGTAATGCATCTACAGTGGCCTGTCTGGTAAGTCCGCCTGCATCATGTAATAAAATGATACTGGCTCCACGGCTTTCAACTTGTTCTATAACTCTTGCTACAATTGAATCTGCCGTAACTCCAGCTTGCCAATCGTTGGGGTCGATACTTTCTCCAATGGTTAAATAATTTTCTTTACGGCTTCTTTCAATGGGTTCTAATTCTTCAAAAGTACGTGGCTCCGAATCGGCATTGTAGGGCGCTCTGAAAAGTATGGTTGAGCGGCCGGTAACACTTTCAATCAACAGGCGGGTTAACTTCATTTCTAATGCTGCCCGTTGTTTGCTCATTTTAGCAACGTTGTTATGCGTAAATGTATGATTGCCTATTTCGTAACCATTCCGGTTAATGCGTTGCAGAATTGGAATGTTTTTTTCGGCTTGTAAGCCTACAATAAAAAATGTTGCAGGAACTTTTTCTCTTTCAAGAATATCTAAAATTTTGGGTGTCCATTCTACATCGGGTCCATCATCAAAAGTTAAAATTAATTTGTGTCCGGGGCCCGGAGCGGTGGTATCTTCTGCAAATTTTTGAATGATATAGCCTGAAGGTAATTGTTGATAATCCTGTTCTGCAATCAGTAATTCTGTACTGTCAATTTCAAGTTTTATTTTCCCTTCTTGTGGAGCTGCAATAATATTTAATACTTCCCCCTGGCCATCGTATCCAACATTATCGGTAATAATTGGAATATGGGAAAGAATACTAAAATCAAAAGGGTTTGCTGTTAAAGAAGCCGTACTGAGGTTGCGGTTATAAAAACTCCAAAGCCTGCTGTCTTCGCTTCCCAGCCGCCACAATGCAGTTCCGGCAGTTGCAAATTCATCACTATAGCGAAGAATATTAAATGACGTAGCCGCATCAACAAACCAAATTTGATGCTGCATCATTTCATGATCGCCGGTTTGCTCATTTTTTTCTATGCCACTGTAATTATAATGCAGGTTATAACTATCGTTATCAAAATTTATTTTGGCATTTTTTATTTTAGCTCTGTTAATGGCCTCCGCATAGCTGATTGGCTTTACTGTTTTTTTTCCATCTTCATCGGTTATCCAATCGTAACCATAACCGGCAATGCCCAAAATAATTTTATCGGAACTTATTTTTTTTGCAGCTTTTAAAACTTGTTCTTCAATCCATTTTTGGGCACTGATGGGGCCGGGATTTGCAGCTAAACTAAATTGGTCGTAAGCCATCAAAACAATGTAATCGTTATAGTTTGATAAAGCCGTATAATCATAATCATTATTATCAACTGCTACATCCATTGTAACCGTCATATTAAGCGCATGCAATGTTTGATACAATTCTTTTTGAAAATTGGTTAAGGGCATGTTTGAGCTTTCATTCAATTCTTCAAAGTCTACATTAATACCATCCAAATGATAATACAAAAGGGTATCGGCTAATTGCCGGATAAACATTTTTCTTTTATCCGGATTGTTTAAAATATCATGCAGCAGTTTGTCCTGAAATTCTTTACGATTAGAATTAAAGTTGTTTACAATGGGCATAATACGTAATTTTTTTTGCCGCATTATTGCAAGTCCTGCACTGTCAATTCTGGTTTGTAAATTATGAGTGATGGTATCTATAAAAAACCATTCGGGGAAAATTACATTGAGTTTATTGCCATATTTTTCTAAAGCAGGTAGCGATGTATTAATATTCCAGGGGGTATAAAATGCTGCTCTAATTGTTGGTAAGGTATTAGGTGGCTTTTTATTTTGATTTATGTTTTTTAAAGAATCTTCTCTGGTTTTTTTATACAAAAAATCTTTAAACCCCCGGTATTTTTTATTGAAGGTTTGCGAAAAAGTTAATGGATTATTGGGATCCATTTTTACCCGATATGCAATTGCTTTAGCCTCCAGATTAGGGATGGATGGATTGCTGCCGCTTATTAATGCGATGATCAGAATGCAGAAAAAAACAGCACAATAATCAACAAAATTCTAACCGACCATTTAAATTTTGTCCATCTCTTTGTATTAGAAGTTTGAAAAATTTGATTACCCGAATTCATAAAAAAAAACAATTGATCTGGTTATTTTAGATCCCATAAGGAAAGTTGCAAGTTGACTTGAATTAACTTGTAAATTCTTACATTTTGTTTTGCTTAACATGGTATTAACCACAACTTACTTAAGTTATAGTTGATATCACAGAACTTTGTTTGTATGAGGTCTGCAACTTTAAGATGGATTATGTTACTATGTAGCATTAGTATTGCATTAATTATTATAACACAGTTGTATTGGTTAAAAAGGGTTTATAATCTGGAAGAGCAACAGTTTAATTCAAGTGTTGTAAAAAGTATCAGGGGTTTATTTATTGATCTTGAAATTGATGATGGCCACTTACAGGAAATTAAACAAGTAATTGAAGTAGTTGACATCAACACGTATTTAGTAAAGTTAGATGCAATTCCTCCACAGGATACCTTGCAATTTTATTTAACCAATGAATTTGAAGATTTTGATGTTTGGACAGATTGCAACGTTGCAATCTACAACAGTAAGTTGCAAGATTTTTCGTACCAATTTTATTTATCAACTGCAGCTTCCAGGTATCCGGATGGGAAAAATACATTGAAGGTTAAGAATAAAAATAATTATAATTATTTACTACTGAATTTTCCACACCGCAGTAATTATATAATACAGGAAATGTTTTTTTGGATTGTAACAGCTGTAATACTCATTTTAATTTTAATTGGCTTGTCGGTTAGCCTGCTTTATTTGTACAGGCAAAAATTTTTAAACGAATTGCAAAAAGACTTTGTAAATAATTTTACGCATGAATTTAAAACGCCGTTGGCTGTTATGAAAATAGCCAGCGATGTGTTGATACAACCTTCAATAACCAATAATCCGGAACGCTTATTAAAATATGGCACTGTAATTAAAGAACAAACAGAGCATCTTCAAAACCAGGTTGAGCAATTATTAAAAACGGTTGCTACCGAAAATAAAAAGCTGCTGATTAAAAAAGAAGCTTGCCCGTTAAATGAAATTATTCAAGCAGCCATTGATCAAATAGAACCCTTCATCAACAACCGCCAGGCAATAGTAGATTTTGTACAGGATGAAAATGAACCCATTCTTTTTGTAGATAAAAAACAGCTGCAATTAATTATTATCAACCTTATCGAAAATGCAATAAAATACAGTCTGAATCAGGCGCATGTTATTATTGAGTTGGAAGATACAGATAATGATTATTTTTCCATATCGGTAAAAGACAATGGTATTGGAATTGAACAAAAAAACATAAAAAATATTTTTAAAAAATTTTACCGGGTGCCCACAGGTAATGTTCACAATGTAACGGGATTTGGACTCGGATTAAATTTTGTAAAAAAAGTGGTTGATGCACACGATGGTAAAATAATAATAAATAGTGTTGTTGGAATTGGTACCGAATTTAAAATTCAATTCGCAAAAAAATAATTGAATTATGCAAAGCAAAGCAAAAATATTACTGGCCGAAGATGATAAATCACTGGCATTTGTAATTAAAGATAACCTGGAAGTGGAAGGATATGAAGTTGTATGTTGTGCGGATGGAGAAGCCGCCTGGCAACAGTTTTTAAAAGGCAATTTTAATATTATTTTACTGGATGTGATGATGCCCTTAAAAGATGGATTTACACTGGCAAAAAAAATCAGGCAAAAAAATGATATCGTCCCAATTCTTTTTTTAACGGCCAAGTCGTTGGAGCAGGATAAATTGGACGGGTTTAAAGCCGGTGGCGATGACTATATCACAAAGCCATTCAGTATTAAAGAACTGTTGATGCGTATTGAAGTTTTTTTGAGAAGAACAAAAAAATTACACTCTGAGCATGTGATGGAATATAAAATTGGCAGCCTTCGCTTTTCCTATGCCGATTTAAAATTACACTGCCCCAATGAAGTATTTAACCTCACCCAACGGGAAGCCAATTTGCTCAAGTTTTTTTGCGACCACCCCGATAAAGTTTTAAAAAGAGAAGAAGTATTATTAAGTGTTTGGGGGAAAGATGATTATTTTTTAGGCCGTAGCATGGATGTTTTTATTACCCGTTTACGAAAAAGATTTAAAACAGATCCTACGGTAGTATTAGAAACAATTCATGGAATTGGTTTTAGATTAAAAACCTGATTATAACCAACCCTTTTAATCCATAAAAAAAGAGAAGCCCCGATAGAAATCGGGGCCGTTTACCAAAACTAACTGCTTATGAGAAATTCTTGAATTATATTTTTTTCTGTTCTTTATAAATATACGCAAATGAAATGCCAGTAGTTTGCTTTTGCTGTTAAACTTTTCATAATGGCTTTATTTCATTCATTTCTATATCAAATAACTTATTATAAAACGGTTGATTTTAAAAAATATTGTATTCAATAATAAGACAACATTGCAGGCAAGGGATTTAAAACAGTGCCTTAAGAAGTAATTGATAAATTATTGCTTTAACATTTTTTTTAAAATTAATAAAGCAAATGAAAAACTGCAAGGAAAAATAAAATATTTCTTTAGCTCTGGGTAGCCAATTTCTCTGCATTTTCTGCAAATTGCAAAGCTTCAATAAATTCATGAACGCCGCCATTCAACACTTCATCTAAATTATAAATTGTTAACCCAATCCTGTGGTCGGTTACACGGCCTTGCGGATAATTATAGGTTCTTATTTTGGCGCTTCGGTCGCCGGTGCTTACCAGGCTTTTTCTTTTATGTGATATAGCTTCTTCTGCCTTCCTCACTTCCTCATCATACAATTTGGTACGCATCATATCCATTGCCTTTTCCTTATTGCCCAACTGGCTACGTTCGGTTTGGCACATTACTACCAACCCAGTAGGTTTATGCGTTAAAAATACTTTTGTTTCAACTTTGTTTACATTCTGTCCGCCGGCACCACCACTTCGGGCAGTTTCCATTTTCACATCACTTTCTTTTAATTCAAAATCTACCTCTTCGGCCTCGGGCATTACGGCTACTGTTGCCGCACTGGTATGCACTCTGCCACTTGCTTCTGTGTCGGGCACACGTTGCACTCGGTGTACACCACTTTCAAATTTTAAAATTCCATAAACATCATCTCCTACAACTTCCACCTGAACTTCTTTGTATCCCCCAACAGTGCCTTCACTTTCGCTGAGAATACTTGTACGCCATCCTTGTTTTTCGCAATATTTTAAATACATCCTTAACAGGTTTCCTGCAAAAAGCGATGCCTCATCTCCACCGGTACCGGCCCTTATTTCTAAAATAGCATTCTTTTCATCATAGGGGTCTTTTGGTATCAAGAGGTTTCTTAAAAGCTTTTCCATCTCCTCTTTTTGTAATTCCAAAGCTGGCAATTCTTCCTTGGCCATCTCCCTCATTTCTGCATCATCGCTATTTAAAACTTCTTTATTAAACTCAATATCTTCCAACAGTTTTACATACGCATCCCTTGCGTTTACTATCTTTTCCAGGCTTCGGTATTCTTTACTAATAGCCGTAAATTTTTTATTGTCGCTCACAATTTCGGGGTTCGTTAACATAACACCCAGGTTTTCAAATTTCCCTTTTATTGCATCTAATTTGTCTAACATATCACTTATCCGCAATGGGATTTAATTGTTTAAATATTTTTTTTTGAAACCAGCTTTGTCAATTCAATCAGCATCCTTGCGTCGCACTCTTGTACTACATACCTTTGTGCAGCAATTTTTGCATGCCTGTTAATTGGCGGCAAATTTACATTATCTCAACCAATCAAATTGTACAGAAAATTTTCAGCCGATTTAATCTTTACCGGGCAGCAGATTTTACAGGATGATTTTGTGCTCATTACCGATCAGCATGGAGTGGTAATTGATTTGCTTAAAACAGAAAATGCCGGAAGTGATATCGAGGTATTGAAAGGTATGCTCTGCCCTGGTTTTGTAAATGCCCACTGCCACCTGGAGTTGAGTCATTTAAAGTCGGTAATTGCCGAGGGAACCGGCTTGGTAAACTTTGTACAACAGGTAATGGAAAAGCGGAATGTACCGGAAGATGCAATTTTGGCAGCCATGCAATTGGCAGAACAGGAATTGTATAACGGCGGTACCGTTGCTGTTGGCGATATTTGTAATACAATAAACAGCATTCCGGTAAAACAAAAAAGCAATATTCTGTGGCATAATTTTATTGAAGTATCTGGTTTTGTTGATAGCAGTGCCAAGAAAAGGCTGGATGAAATGCAGAAAACTTATGACCAGTTTTTAACCATTGAAAATACATCCCCAACCACAAAAATAAAATCAGCAACAACATTTGCAGCACATGCACCCTACTCTGTTTCAAAAACTTTGTTTCAATTAATCAACTATCAAACAACCGGAAAATTAACAACCATCCATAACCAGGAAACTGAAGCCGAGAATGATCTGTATAAAAAAAAATCAGGCGATTTTTTGCAACTCTATAAAAACTTCGGAATTGTAATCGATCAATTTTCTTCAACCGGCAAATCGAGTTTACAAAGCTGGCTGCCCTTTTTTACAAATCAACAATCAATTATTCTTGTACATAATACCTTTACCAGCCAACAGGATGTTGATTTTGTAATACAACAAACCAACAGCAATCAACAACAGGCTTTTTACTGCATTTGCATCAATGCCAATCAATATATTGAGCAAAAAAATCCTCCCATCCAATTGTTTTATCAAAACAATTGCCGGTTGGTAATCGGCACAGACAGTTATGCCAGCAATCATCAATTAAATATGATGGATGAAATAAAAAGCATTGTATCGGCAACAAAAAATACAATCCCCCTAAATAAAATTTTACAATGGGCAACTTTAAATGGTGCCCAGGCTTTGCAATTAGAAAATAAATTGGGAAGTTTTGAAAAAGGTAAAAAGCCTGGTATCGTTTTAATAAATAATCTGACAGAAAATAATATCTCTCCCAAGTCAACAGCAAAAAGGATTTTGTAATTGTTTTAATATTTCTTATAAAAAGAGATTTTTTATAAATTGAAAATTCTGACAATAAATTTCATTATAAAATAGTATTTTACATTTAGCTATCAGGTCTGCAATTCACAAACGATTTTTAAGTCAGCCAACAATTTTCTTACATTTTTTCGTAATAAAATACCCCACATGATTCAACTTACTGTAAACAAAAAAAAATACGAATTGGATGTTGATCCAACTATGCCGTTGCTATGGGTAATCAGAGATATTATTGGTTTAACCGGCACCAAATATGGCTGCGGAATAGCACAATGTGGTGCCTGCACCATCCATCTTAATGGAGAAGCTGTACGGGCTTGTGTAACGCCTGTTTCAAAAGCGGCCAATCAACAAATCACAACAATAGAAGGGCTTTCAGCCGATAACAATCATCCTGTACAACAAGCCTGGTTATTGGTTGATGCACCGCAATGCGGCTATTGCCAGTCGGGCCAAATCATGTCGGCAGTTGTATTATTAAAAGAAACCCTGAACCCAACCGATCAGAATATTGATGATGCGATGGCAGGAAATATTTGCAGGTGTGGTACTTATCCTAGAATTAGAAAAGCAATTCATTTAGCAGCTCAATTAACCAAAGAAGCAGGTTCATGATGAAAGAAAATAATAACGTTAGCCGCCGTAGTTTTTTAAAAACCGGCGCCGGCCTCGGAAGCGGTCTTGTCATTTCATTTTTTATTCCGGCCTATGCCGGAAGATTAAAAAATGTAATGGACAAAATGCAGGGCGAAACGGTATTTGCCCCCAATGCATTTTTACGAATTGGTACCGATAATAAAATAAAAATATTGTTGGCTCATGCCGAAATGGGTCAAGGCATCTGGACTACACTAACCATGATGATTGCCGATGAGCTGGATGCAGATTGGAAAGATATAGAAGTGGAACATGCACCTGCAGCTGCAGCATATTTTCATACACAAATGCCGATGCAGATTACCGGAGGTTCCAGTACAACCTATTCTGAATTTGACCGGTATCGTACAGCCGGCGCCAGTGCCAGAATTTTATTAGTTATGGCAGCTGCACAAAAACTGGGTGTAGCTATTGAGGCTTGCAAAACAGAAAATGGCCATGTTTTAGCCGAAGACAAAATGATTCCTTATGGTGAATTGGTAACCATTGCTGCAACATTAAAAGCTCCTGAAAAAATTCCATTGAGAACAAAAGAACAATGGAAATATATTGGTAAAGGTTTAAAGCGGTTGGATGCACCAGACAAAGTAAATGGCAAAGCAAAATTTGGAATAGATTATCAGGCTAAAGGATTATTAACCGCTGTAGTGGCGCATTCGCCGGTAATGGGCGGCACCGTAAAGTCGTTTGATGACAGTAAGGCTAAACTGATAAAGGGCGTACAGCAAATTGTAAAAATCCCAACAGGGGTGGCCTTAATTGCGGATAATTTTTGGGCTGCAATGCAGGGTAAAAAAGCATTACAAATTGAGTGGAACCTGGGAGAAAATGTTAGTGTAGACAGCAACACTCAACTGGAACAATTTAGAAAACTGGCAGCAACCGAAGGCTTACCTGCTGCTAAATCCGGCGATGTAAAAATGGCTTTGCAAACAAGCAGTAAACTGTTGGAAGCAGAATATATTTTCCCTTACCTGGCACATGCAGCCATGGAGCCTTTAAATTGTACCGTAAAAATTACAGGCGATAAATGTGATATCTGGACAGGCACCCAGATGCCCGGAATGGATCAATTTGCTGCTGCAACTATTTTAGGATTTAAACCAGATCAGGTGCAGGTACACACCCTGTTTTTAGGTGGCGCTTTTGGAAGAAGAGCCAATCCGAAATCTGACTTTGTGGTTGAAGCCGTACATATTGCCAAAGAAACCGGCAAGTTTATAAAAATGATATGGACCCGTGAAGATGATACCCAGGGCGGTTATTACAGGCCATCCTTTTTACATAAAGTAATAATTGGCACCAATCAAAAAGCAATGCCTGTTGCATGGCAACATACCATTGTTGGCCAATCATTATTAGCCGGAACTCCATTTGAAGGGGGAATTAAAAATGGCATTGATGATTCCTCAACAGAAGGTGTTGCAGATTCACCATACCTGTCATCCATCCCTCATTATTATGTTGGGCTGCATTCTCCTAAAATAAATATTCCGGTGTTATGGTTAAGATCGGTAGGCAATACACATACCGCTTTTGTAATGGAAACATTGATGGATGAATTGGCTTTCAAATCCGGGATGGATGCAGTTGCCTATCGCCGTATTTTATTAAAAAATAACAAACGGCCATTGGCTGCGTTGGATCTTGCAGCAGAAAAAGCCGGCTGGGGAAAACCCTTGGAGAATAACCATTTTCAAGGCGTTGCGTTTCATGAATCTTTTGGAAGTTTTGTAGCACAAGTTGCAGAAATTTCACTGGATACAAATGGCTCACTAAAAATTCATAAAGTTACCTGTGCCATTGATTGTGGACTGGCCGTAAATCCAGATGGCGTTCGGGCACAAATTGAAAGCGGTATTAATTATGCATTATCCATTGCCCTCTATGGCGAAATCAGTTTTAAAAATGGACAGGTGCAACAAAGTAATTTTAATAATTACCGGGTACTACGTATCAATGAAGCTCCTGCAAAAATTGAAGTGCATATTGTAAACAGTTCTGACAAAATGGGCGGTGTTGGCGAACCCGGTGTACCGCCATTGGCGCCTGCATTGGCCAATGCAATTTTTGCTGCTACCGGCAAACGCATCAGGCGCCTGCCTTTTGGCGATGTACATCTAAAAGTTTAAAATCACAGTTTTGTTTTTTATAAAAAATATATTGTTATGTTGATAAAATATTTAAATAATTTATTACCGGGTAAAAAACAAGGGTTGCTTTTTTTATTGATATTGTCTGTTATATTTCTTGCGTCTTCATTTAAAAAACAATCCCCCACTTCAACCGATAATTTCAACAATGATTCAATTGATAGTGCAATTTCTAAAAAAGCATTTCTTGCTGTTTACGATGTTTTAATGAGCCCCCGTTGTATGAACTGTCATCCCTCCGGCGATGTTCCTTTGCAGGGCGATGATAGTAAACTTCATACGCAACTTGTAAAACGTGGAAAAGATGGCAAAGGAATGTATGCATCAAAATGCGCCAACTGCCATATGGATAAAAATCCACTGGGCTTAAACATGCCACCGGGAAATCCCAACTGGCATTTGCCTCCAGAAAATATGAAAATGATTTTTCAAGGTAAAACCGCAAGAGAGCTGGCAGCACAATTATTAAACGCTGAAACCAACGGCAATAAATCAAAACAAGATTTAATAAACCATGTTACAGAAGACGGTCTTGTTTTGGGGGGATGGAATCCCGGCGAAGGCCGCAAATTACCGCCCATGCCGCATGCCGAATTTGTAAGGCAATTTAAATTGTGGATGGATAATGGTGCTTATCTACCCGATTAATAAATTTTTCAACCATTTTTTATTGTTGCTATTTTCAACATCTATAAAAAAATAATGAAAGAAATTGAAGACATCATAAAGTCTTACAAACAGGCATTGCAAAAGGGCAGGCAGGTTGCATTGGCTACAGTAGTGCATGTAGAAGGTTCTTCCTATCGCAGGCCGGGCGCCAGAATGCTGGTTACCGATGAAGGCCAACTTACCGGCGCCATAAGTGGTGGCTGCCTGGAAGGTGACGCATTAAGAAAAGCGCTACTGGCCATTTCGCAACAACAAAACAAGCTGGTTGTTTACAATACAATGGATGAGGACGACCAGCAATTAGGAATTCAGCTAGGTTGTAATGGCATTGTATATATCCTTTTTGAACCCATCGATAACACAAAAGAAAATCATCCGGTAGCATTGCTTGAAAATGTTTTAAAACAATCAACCGATTCAGTTTTAGTAACCTTGTTTGATATTGAAAATACAGCAGCAACACAATATGGCACTTGCCAATTATTTACTACTGATAAAAAACTGGTGAGCAATAGTGCCATTGCAATTGATGAAATAGAGTTGGATGTTGAAACAGTTTTTAAAACCCAATCAACCATCTTCACAAAATATTTTTATCAAAAAAATAAAACAATTAGTGCATTGGTAGAATTAATAAAACCACCGGTACAACTGGTTATTGCAGGAGCAGGCAATGATGTATTTCCTGTAATGGATATGGCAGGTATGCTTGGCTGGCAGGTAACCATTGTGGATGGAAGAAAAACGCATGCAAATAGTTTTCGTTTTCCGGATGCAAAAAAAATATTGATTGCAAAACCTCCGGCATTACTGCAATCTATAATAATTGATGAACAAACTGTAGTTGTAATAATGAGCCACAATTACAATTATGATTTAGGCATGTTACAGCAATTAATAAAAACAAATTGCAAGTACATTGGTGTTCTTGGTCCACGAAAAAAACTGGAAAAGATGTTTCAGGAATTAGAGGATGAAGGAATGGAAATAACAGCACCCGATAAAGAAAAAATTTATGGACCCGTAGGTCTCGATATCGGTGCAGAAACTTCGGAAGAAATTGCGCTATCAATAATTGCAGAAATAAAAGCGGTGCTTTCAAAAAAGGATGCAGGTTTATTAAAAAATAAAACAGGATTTATACATGACCCGGTAAAAATCAGCAGCACAAAAGCTCCTGCTAAACTTCAAAAATCGGTATGACAATCAACTGCATTCTGGCAGCAGGAAACTCCTCCCGGATGGGGCAAGCAAAAATGTTATTGCCTTACAAAGGGAAACCATTTTTACAAAATATCATCGAGGCATGCAGCCATTTAAAAAACCAGCAAACCATTGTGGTTACTGGGTTTTATCATGATTTAATTAAAGCAACTATTAACACTGACCGGATAACGCTTTTGCAAAATACGGATTGGGAAGAAGGAATGGGCTCATCAATCCGTTCAGCCATGCAATACATACTGCAACATTTTCCAACAGCTCAACAGGTATTCATCATGGTTTGCGATCAACCGCATATTTCAGCAAATTTGCTGCAACAAATGATTGATAGCAAAATTAAAACTGGCAATGGCATTGTAGCATGCAAGTATAATAATACGGAAGGAACACCGGCGTTATTTGATAAAAAATATTTTACTTTTCTTGCAAAACTACAGGGAAAAGAAGGCGCTAAAAAACTGTTACAACAATTTAATAATGATGTTGAGTTGATCGATTTTCCGGAAGGTGCAATCGATATTGATACACCCGAGGATTATGAAAAATTAAAGAGTAGTTTTAATTGAATCGCTATAACACATCCTGCAACACCATCATCGTTTTTAAAGTTCCAAAGTCGGGTAAGTGCAATGCATAATATTCGTGGCAGGCCGATAATAATTTCCTTCTGTTCTCATGATGCAATTTAAATTCCTGCAGTTCATCAGGATGCATCACTTTTAATAATTGCGATAAGAGCAATGCGCATTCACCCTCAATAAAATTTTTATGATGAGGTGCTTCGGCAATAAAATTGCCTTCCTGTAAATCAAAAATGCAATTGCTTTCTTCAAAATCATCATTCATTTTAAAACCAAAAAAATGGGTGAGCTGCAGGGCAAAATACAAAGGCATATTTGCTGTAACCGCTTTATTCGATTTGTCCAGTTGCAATAATACATCTTCAAAAAAATAAAATAAATCAGTATGCTGTTCGGGTTGCTTTAAACATTTATGCAGCAACTCTACCATGTACAATGCAATACTGTTTTTAATAACATCGCTCAATACCTGTTGGTACAAAACTGCCCATTCAAATTCTTTAATCCGTTGCATTGATTTCTGATCATTGTGATACACTACCAGATTGAGAATTGCGGCTGATTGAAAAAGATTTGCTTTTGCGGATGATTTTTTTGCAGACCTCACTCCATTTACCAAATAAGTTTGCACACCAAATAATTCAGTAAATATGGTTACAACCAAACTGGTTTCGCCATACTTTACCGATCGGAGTACAATGCCTTTTGTTTTGTGTGTCATGCTGATTACCATTGTTGCATACTGCATTATCCGTATTGCAATGGTTCAAAAATAGTTAACATTAACGCAATCAAAACATGTAATGCCATTCAAAATTGTTTTCTTTGCGCTTTATTTCAGATATCATTTTTAATCGATTTATAATTATGTGGCAACGATCGGCAAGTTTTGTTATTAAGTACCGTTTAATTTTATTGATTAGTTTGTTTGCTGCAACAGCGCTGATGGGATTCTTTGCCAGCAAAGTAAAACTGAGTTACGATTTTGCAAGAGCCATTCCTACAGATAATCCAAAATACAAGGACTATGTTGAATTTCGGAAAAAATTTGGCGACGATGGTAATGTGTTGGTGATTGGTGTGCAGACAGATAAATTTTTTGAACTGAAAAATTTTAAGGCTTATACAGTATTGCAGGATCAGTTAAAAAAAGTTGGTGATGTTACCGGAGTTATCAGTGTACCATCTGCCATTACGCTACAAAAAAATCTGCTGACAGAAAAATTGAATGTTGTAAAAATTTTCAGCGACAGTATCTCAACACAATATGAATTAGACAGTGCTGTAAAACAATTTAAAAACCTGCCGTTTTATAAATCTCTTTTATATAACGAAACCGATCATGCCTATTTGATGGGCGTAAGTATTAATAAGGATTCATTAAATTCTGTAAAGCGTTCAAAAATTGTACAGGATATAATTGCCTGTGTAAATACATTTCAAACAACTACCAATATTGATGCACACTTGAGTGGCCTGCCACTTATCCGTACCATTGTGGGCGATAGGATTCAAAAAGAAATGAAATTCTTTTTAATTGGTTCGCTTATTTTAAGTGCATTGATTTTATTAATTTTTTTCCGCTCATTCAGCACCACCATTTTATCACTACTGGTAGTTTTAATGGGTGTTATCTGGAGTGTGGGATTGCTGTATTTATGTGGTTATAAAATAACCTTGCTTACTGCATTAACGCCCCCATTGGTAGTGGTGATTGGCATACCCAATTGTATTTATTTTATCAACAAATACCACACGTCTTATCTGGCCAATAATGATAAAAACAAATCGCTAATAGAAATGGTGAGCAAGATGGGTATTGTTACCTTGTTCTGTAACATTACGGCTGCCATTGGCTTTGCGGTATTTTCATTTACCAGCAGCGCCATTTTAAAAGAGTTTGGAGTAATTGCAGGCGCCAGTATTATGCTGATATTTTTCATTTCATTTATTTTATTACCGGCATCACTAAGCTACCTGCCTGCACCCAAAGCGGCCCAAACAAAATACCTTAATAACAAATGGATCATTTCATTTTTATTAAGAATTGAACGTTGGGTAATGCATCATACCAAAATAGTTTATTCTGTTACGGCAGTTTTATTAATCGTTTCAATTGTTGGAATTTTTAAATTAAAAACGGTTGCATTTATTGTGGATGATTTGCCAAAGACGGATAAAATTTATACCGACCTGAAATTTTTTGAAAAAAACTTTAAAGGTGTAATGCCCCTTGAAATTGTAATTGATACAAAAAAACGAAATGGCTTAACAGGCATGCGCTCGTTAACAGTTTTTAATAAAATAGATTCGCTAGCACAATACATCAGCGCACAACCCAATATGAACAGGCCTTTGAGCCTTACCGAAGGATTAAAGTTTGCCAAGCAAGCTTTTTACGAAGGCGATTCCAGTAATTATTTAATGCCCAATATGTTTGATGGTGCCTTTGTTGGGGAGTACCTGCGGCCTGCAAAAACTGACAGCACTGGTAATAAAAATAATTTTTCGAAGATGCTTGCTTCCTTTATGGATTCATCCAGGCAAACCACCCGTATCAGTGTAAACATGGCCGATGTGGGCACACAACAACTACCTATTATTTTAAATGGAATCGAGCAAAGAGCTCATCAATTGTTTGATTCAAGCCAATACAATGTGCAACTAACAGGTACCAGTATCACATTTTTAGAAGGCAGCCGGTTTATCATTAATGGATTAAAAGAAAGTATTTTTTGGGCCTTCCTGTTAATTTCATTTTGTATGCTGTACCTGTTTAAATCTGTAAAAATTTTATTGTGCTCTCTCATCCCTAATTTAATTCCATTGGTAATAACTGCGGGTGTAATGGGATGGGCAGGCATTCCATTAAAACCTTCTACCGTACTAGTTTTTAGTGTGGCATTGGGAATTGCCATTGATATCACAATCCGCTTTTTGGTAAACTATAAACAGGAGTTGCCAACCTATCATTACAATATCAACGAAACCGTAACAGCAACCATAAAAAATACCGGGCTTAGTATTGTGTATACATCAATGGTTTTAATTGCAGGTTTTATCATTTTTTGTTTCAGCAGTTTTGGCGGCACCATTGCATTGGGCTGGTTAACATCCATTACTTTGCTGGTTGCAACACTTACCAACTTGGTTTTATTGCCGGTACTTTTATTACTGATTGGCAAAAAAAATAAATAATAACTATGGAAATTATTTTAAAACTTCGGCTAATTTATCTTCCAGATCAGCACCCCGAAGACTGCTGGCAATTATTTTTCCTTGTGGATCAATCAACACATTATAGGGGATACCGGTAAAGCCATATAATGGCACAGCCGCACTGGCCCAATGTTTCAAGTCGCTGATATGCGTCCAGGTCAAGTGGTCTGTTTTTATCGCTTCAATCCAGGATGCTTTATTTTTATCGAGTGATACACCGAGTACGGTAAAATTTTTACTGCTGTACTTTCGGTATGCCACAACTACATTTGGGTTTTCGGCACGGCAAGGCCCACACCAGCTGGCCCAAAAATCAACCAACACATATTTACCTTTTAACTGACTTAATGAAAACATTTTTCCCGAAGTATCCGGCATGCTGATTTCCGGCGCCATATCACCAATTTGAGGCATTGGATTTTTTGCAGCCATTTCCTCTTGTTTCGACTGTATCATCACCTGTTTGTATTGTGCTACTACAGAATTTATTGTTTGATTTTTGGGGAAACGTATACCAAGATTTGAAATAGTTTTTTCTAATTTCTCCGGTTCGATATCACGGGTATAACCTAAAGCAAAAATGGTCATTATTGGATTACTGCAGGTATCAATATATTGAATCAAATATTTTTTGTGGGCGATACTTTTTTCATCGTAATCCTGCCGCATGGCATTGTATACGCTGTCGCTTTTATCTACTTTAGGAAACTGCTGCAATAAATTTCCTTTTGATTGCAGGTAACTTAGCTGCTCCTCTGTTTGGATAATAAAATTTTTCAACAAAGAATTTGCAAGCGAATTTATGGTAACCGATTTCATCTTCAGGTTACTAAAATCGGCTGAAAGCTGAAGATGTTTTGAATCGTTTATCAATACAAAAACTGCTTTTTCATCTTCTAATCGCAAGCGGTATAATCCCTGTTCTGATGCAGTAACCTTAAATTCAAATTTTCCGTTTTTTATTGCCGCAGTATCCAACACTTCTGGATTGCGTTGACTAAAAAATAATTCTTCCAAATAAACATTTTGATCAGGAATGTTTTTTATTTCTCCTGTTATCGTAAAATTATTGTTTACAGGTTTGCTCTTACAGCTAAACAAAATTATTGCTGCTATAACTACGCTCATTAATTGTTTCATACTATAAATAAGTTAGGTTTTTTAGTTTGTTATCAGCCCCATTCATGAAGGCTCAAAAAAAATTTTTATTGTGTTTAATATTTTTTACAATTTACTTTTCAAGTTTTTCA
>JANPAP010000196.1:0-5510 GCA_031429975.1 Chitinophagaceae bacterium | reverse complement strand
GCTTAAAGCAATCTTTTTGCCGGATGCCTTATTCTGTTTGCTGCAAGTTGCAACATTCTATTAAAGGATCGTGTTCAAAAAACAGCACATAATTATTAGCAACGGCATTGGTTAAAAAACTTTTCTTTTCTTGTAATGTGGTTAACGGAAACATATCGTAAGCCATTACATAGGGCAGCGGAATATGTGCTGCAGATGGTAACAGATCGGCCATAAATACAATTGTTTTTTCCTTGTAATTTATTACCGGCAACATCATGGCATCTGTATGTCCGTTTGCAAAAATGAACGACATGTTTGATAAAATTCCAGATGGCTGCAACTCAAATTTATTTATCAGGTTCCATTCAGTTTTTTGCGCAATAAATTTTAATTGGCTGCTTTCCTCAATGGGTAAAATATTTTCTTTTAAGAAGCTGGCTTTCTCCCGGTCGTTGGGCTGTGTTGCCCATTGCCAGTGCTTTTCGTTGCTCCAGTAATTGGCATTTTTAAAAGCAGTCACAA
The DNA here is from genome assembly GCA_031429975.1 of Chitinophagaceae bacterium. Taxonomy (GTDB): domain Bacteria; phylum Bacteroidota; class Bacteroidia; order Chitinophagales; family Chitinophagaceae; genus Ferruginibacter. The sequence goes on along the minus strand of JANPAP010000196.1, from coordinate 5,006 downwards.
ATTTGTCGCCTTGTTTTTCTATGCTGCCACCACAATGATCAAAATGTAAATGGGTTAATACAACATCAGTTATATCGTCTTTAGTAAATCCATATTTTGCCAACGATTTTTCAATTGAATCATCCCCATGTAAATAATAATGACCAAAGAATTTTGCATCCTGTTTGTTGCCCATTCCATTGTCGATTAAAACCAATTTGTTTTCATCCTGTATCAGCATGCAACGTAATGCCCAACTGCACATGTTGTTTTCATCGGCAGGGTTTAATTTATTCCACATCGATTTGGGTACTACACCAAACATGGCTCCACCATCTAATTTAAAATAACCCGTATTAATGCTGTATAAATTCATGTTGTAAAATTAATTAATTATTTTTTTTTGTGTTGCTGCTGTTGCTATTAGCATGATTAAGCCAAGTACAAAAAATACAATTAATGCCAGTAAAGAACTTCGCATGCTGTTTGTAATACCTTCTATAAATCCAAAACTAAATAAGCCAATTACGATGGCCAATTTTTCGGTAACATCATAAAAACTAAAAAACGAAGCGGTGTCTTTTGTTTCGGGCATAAGTTTAGAATAGGTAGACCGGCTGAGCGATTGTATACCTCCCATTACCAATCCTACTAAAGAAGCTAACAAATAAAAATGCATTTCGGTGGTAATAAAATAACCTGCAATGCAAAGGCATACCCATAATAAAACAGTAAAAATCAATACCTGGATATTCCCAAATATTGCTGATAATTTCGACATGCCAATTGCACCAGCAATGGCAACAATTTGTATAATTACTGCAGTAATGATAAGTTTTTCATCGGCCAGTTTTAGTTCTTTAATGCCAAAGTCGATGGCTACCAACATTACTGTTTGCACACCCATGCTGTAAAAGAAAAATGCCGAAAGGTATCTTTTTAAAACAGGCATTTCCATCACCTGGTGCCAAACAATTTTTAATTCATGAAAACCATTTACGAGTACATGCTTTTTAGCTTTGCGTTCGCTTTTTGGGCTAATGGGTAAGCGGTTAAAAGTTATTTGTGCAAAGCCAACCCACCAAACACCTACCAATAAAAATGTAATGGTTAATGCAAGTCCTTTATCATCCATCAGTATTAAAATAGCAAAGCCAATTAATTGCATCAGCACACTACCTATATAACCCAAAGTGTACCCTTTTGCGCTGATGCGATCCATGTCTTTTTCAGCAGCAATTTCTGGTAAAAAAGAATTATAAAAAACCTGGCTTCCATAAAAACCAATGCCGGCAAACATAAAACATAACAGCCCCAGGGTAATGTGATTTTTATCAAAGAAAAAAAGTAGGGAACAACTTATTGCGCCGAGGTAACAAAAAAATCGCATGAAATTTTTCTTGTTGCCTTTATAATCTGAATTGAAGACAGGATAGGAGAGAGCAGTGCTATAACTAAAAACCCAAATGCCAAAACATAATCTTTGATTTCGGTATTTATAAAACGGCGGCCTAAAAAAACAATTCCATCCGGATAGTTTTTTAGCGAAGTAACCGCAGCATAATAAGCTGGAAAAAATGTTGTGGTAATTACAAGGTTGTAAACCGAATTGGCCCAATCATACATGGCCCATCCATTAATTACTTTTTTGGAAGCTGTCTGCATTTTGTCAAATGGTTTTGGTTGTTAAGGCAGCTTTAAAAGGGTTGTTGAAATTAAATGAATAATTAAACAGTTTTGGATTATTATTTAACTGATTACACCTCTCCAAATCAAAACTAACATAATAACACCTACTACAATGCGATAAAAACCCCATACCATAAAGCCATGTTTTTTTAAAAACTCAATAAAAAATTTGATGGCAATAATTGATACGATAAATGCAATTACACTGCCTAATAAAAGCGTTAGCAGGTTTGATTTGCCAATCACTTCAGGATGGGTAGTATAGGTATCAAAAAAACTTTTTGTAGATGCTGCAAACATGGTGGGCACTGCTAAAAAAAATGAGAATTCTGCAGCTTCGCTACGGGAAAGTTTTTGGCTCAAACCAGTAATGATGGTGGCAGCACTTCTACTTAATCCCGGAAAAATAATGGCAAGCACCTGGCCGCAACCAATTATAAAAGCAGTTTTATTACTCACTGCATCTTCCGTTTCAATTTCCGGGTGATTAAAAAATTTATCAACAAATAATAAAAAAACTCCCCCCAGCACCATAACTACTGCAATAAATGCATGATTCCCCAATGCGGCATCAATATGTTTTTTTAAAAGCAAACCAGCTACCAGTGAGGGTATCACCGCAATGATGAGCTTAATGTAAAAATTAATTTTTTTAAAGTCGAAAAATTTTTGCCAATAAATTGCAACCACGGCTAAAATAGCTGCCAGCTGAATTACTACTTCAAACATATCCGAAAAAGGGGAAGCAGGAATATTCATCAGCGAATGCACATATTTCATATGGGCAGTTGATGAAATTGGTAAAAACTCTGTAAGGCCTTCTACAATTGCAATGATGATGGATTGGATTGTTGTCATTTAGTTTTGCTATTGTTCATTAAAAATGCGACGTTTAACCATCGCATCTATATAAAATAAAATTGGACAAAAATTTATTTAGATTTTTTCATGATTGCAAAAATTTCGATGATGAAACCGGCAATAATTAAAATTGGTGCAACGCTGATACGGGTAGTACTGTAAATATCATTATCGTTAAACTTTGTAGGGTCTGTACTTTTACCCCCAGCCATTAAAAAAAATCCAACAGCCATCACCGCAATTCCAACCAGCATCCATATAAAATTATCTTTACTAAATAATGGATTGGAAGTAATTTGTTTTTTATCGATACTCATTTTAAATAAATTTTATGTGCAAATAAAAGTAATAATTTTTAATTCAGCATTTCCAAAACAATTAATAGAGGTCGTCCAGTTTCATCTGAAGATATTTTAATACAGACCGTTGCGTACTAACCAACGAAATGGTAATACCCAATACTAAAATTCCGCCAACAATAAGTGCCATGTTTTTGCCATCTCGGAGCAGGCGTAACCAGGGTACAAAATTTTCTACCAACAGTATAAAACAAAATACTGCCACAATTGCTATGCAGGCTGCAATTAGCCCATTTATAACGGCTCTTATATTTAACGGCTTTGCAATAAATCCACGGGTAGCCCCAACCATTTGCATGGTTTTAATTAAAAACCGGTTACTGTACATCGCCAGCCTAATGGTATTATCAATCGAAATAATTACAATAATAGAAAGGATTACGGCAAACACCAAAATACCTGCGGCAATGTATTTGGTGTAAGAACTTACATAGCCAACTGTTTCGGTTGGATATTGAAATTCTGATATTACATCTGTAAAATTTGTTTCAAGATAATTGCTTAAAACAGCCAGGCTGTCTTGGTTCATATAATCGGCCTTTACATAAAAATCAATGCTTTCTGGTAAAGGGTTGTTATCAATAAATTTTTTCCAGGTGCTGTCTTTTTCTGTATTCCATTTTTCAATTGCCTTTTCTTTTGTTACATATTCTGCAGTTTTAACATAGGGCAATGCAGCAATGTATTTTTGCATGGTATCAATCTGGTTTTTTTTAGCAGCCTTCGAAATCCATGCATGTACCTGAATATTTTCCCGAAACATCTCGCCGGTTTTTTTTAGGTTTAAAAATAACCATCCAACAACTCCAAAAAGAAATAAAACCAGGGCTACTCCAGTAATGGCATATCCGTAAGATGGTTTGCTGCGTTTTGCTGATGATTTTCCGAATTGGGCCATTGAATATTATTTTAGTAGGAAGTATTAAGTATATGTTCAATTTTAGATTGCGGGCAAATTTAAAGGTTTTTAGGTGCTTTGCTGTACTTTTGCCCACTAAAAACTATCAATCATCAAATATATTTTTAATAGCGGATATTGTAATAATGCAATTACAGTAAATAACTTTTCTTTCACATAAGTTTTACAAGTTTAAAAAACATGGTTTTTAAAAAGTAGTATTTCAATTTTCAAACTAATTAAAAATTTAGTTTAATAATTTAAAAGCAGCACAAAAAAATAAATGGATTATAATTTTAAAAGAATTGAACAGTACTGGCAACAAAAATGGAAGGCCGATAAAGTTTATAAAGTTTCGAACGATTCTGCTAAGCCAAAGTATTATGTATTGGATATGTTTCCTTATCCCAGTGGTGCCGGATTGCATGTAGGCCATCCGCTGGGATATATAGCCAGCGATATTTTTAGCCGGTATAAAAAATTAAAAGGGTTTAATGTTTTGCACCCAATGGGCTTTGATAGCTTTGGTTTACCAGCCGAACAATATGCCATTGAAACCGGCCAACATCCCTCAACAACTACCGAAAAAAATATCGCCACTTTTAAATCGCAGTTAGATAAAATTGGATTTTGTTATGATTGGGATAGAGAAGTGCGAACCAGTGAACCCAATTATTACAAATGGACCCAGTGGATTTTTCTGCAAATTTTTAACAGCTACTTTGATAAAAAAGAAAATAAAGCAAAACCGATTGACGGTTTAATAAAACAATTTGAAGCAAACGGAAATAAGGAACAACACAACGATGCTGTGCAAATATTTTCTGCCAGCAATTGGGCAAGTTTCGATTTTAAAAAGCAGCAAGAAATATTAATGGAATACCGACTTACATTTAGTAAGTATGGCGAAGTAAACTGGTGTGAAGCATTGGGCACGGTGCTTGCCAACGATGAAGTGGTAAATGGTGTTAGTGAAAGAGGCGGACATCCGGTTGAGAAAAAGAAAATGCGGCAATGGTATTTGCGGATAACAGCTTATGCCGACAGACTTTTAGAAGGGTTAGAAAAAATTGATTTCAGCGATAGCATGAAAGAGATGCAAAAAAACTGGATTGGAAAAAGTACAGGCGCTGAAGTGGAATTCAAAATTCAAAATTCAAAATTCAAGATAGAAGTATATACCACAAGGCCTGATACCATTTTTGGAGTTGATTTTATGG
>JANPAP010000195.1:0-1863 GCA_031429975.1 Chitinophagaceae bacterium | reverse complement strand
CTGGCTGTATGCATTTGGATTTATTTTGCAGGAAATTACCGGCAATAAAAAAATAATTCCCGTTTATATTTATGGAGGCCTTGCAGGTGCATTCATTTTTATTTTATCCAATTATTTAATTCCACCATTAAAACCTTTTATCGGCAGCGCTTCTCTGTTGGGTGGCAATGCCGCTACCATGGCGGTTGCAGTTGCAGCTACATTTATGGCACCCGATTACCGTTTCTTCCGCAATCTGGGCAGAGGTATACCAATATGGGTTTTAACCCTCATTTATATTTTGATTGACTATGCCGGTGTAGCATCCTTAAGTGCCGCACACAGTTTATCGCATTTAGGCGGCGCCGCTGCAGGATGGCTCTTTGTTTTTATGTTGGATAAAGGATACGATGGTAGCATTTGGATGAACCAATTGTATGATTGGTTTATGAATTTATTTAACCCCAATAAAAAAATTAATAAAGGCAATAACATCCGTGAAAAAGTGTTTTATAATGCAGGTGAAAGAAGCCCCTTCAATAAAAAATCGAATATTACCCAGCAAAGGGTTGATGATATTTTAGATAAAATTAGCCAGAAGGGTTACAAACATCTTACCGAAGAAGAAAAAAATATTTTAAAAAGAGCTTCAGACGAAGATTTGAATTTATAAAAGGTTGTAGTTATTTTTCCCGGCAAGCACACTATATTTATATCATGCCTAAAAGCCTTTTCCGAAGGATATCAAAAAAGTTTTTCATTATCAGCAACAGTATTGTGGCATTGCTTTTTGTAATGGGCTGCTACAGCAATATCTTTTTTTCAACCCGGTTTTGGTTGGTGGGTTTTTTATCATTGGCAGCATTTTATCTGCTGCTTGTTTTATTGATTTTTTTTGTTTTCTGGATCATTAAAAAACAAGGCTGGTTTTTAATTTCACTGTTGGCAGTTGTTATCTCGTTTAAGCCAGTGAGCAATATTATTCCCTTTAGATTCTCATCCTCTTTTACAAAAATAAAAGCAGCGAATGATTTAAGGGTCATGAGCTGGAATGTAGCACAGTTCGATATCCTGTTCAACAAGAAACGTCCCGATATCAGGGATAATATGCTGGCGCTGATAAACGAATACCAACCCGATATTGCCTGCTTTCAGGAAATGGTTGCCGGCGATACGCTGGTAAATTTAAACACGCCTTACTACCGCAAATACAGTTTTTTTTCGGTGTACGAATTTGCCAGCAAACTCAATTTTCCGGACCATTATTTTTACAGTTATAATTTTAAAGACGACTTTTTAAATCACCAGCATTTTGGGCTCATCAGCTTTTCAAAATATCCCATCATCAACAAACAAACCCTTAGTTTTTTTCCGTACGATTACAATTCAAATTTTCAGTTTATCGATGTGGTTAAAGGAGCAGACACCATCCGTGTTTTTAACCTGCACCTGCAATCTTTAAAATTCAGTCCGGGTAATTTGGCCTATATCGACAACCCATCTTTAGAAACAAAAAAAGATATTCAAAGATCCAAAAGCCTGATCGGAAAAATAAAAACAGGTTTTATAAAACGCAGTGTACAGGCCGACCGGATAAAGGCCGAGGTTGACAAAAGCCCGTACCCCGTAATTGTTTGCGGCGATTTTAACGATGTACCCAACTCCTATGCATACAAAAAAATTGGCGCCGGTTTGCAAAATGCTTTTGTAAATAAAGGCAGCGGACTGGGCCGTACATTCAGTGGCATTTCGCCCACACTACGGATTGATAATATTTTTGTAAGCACTGGCTATAAAATTAACCAATACACATGTGTGTATAAAAAACTAAGCGATCATTTTCCCATTATTGCAGATATTATAAAGGAGCAGGATTGATTTGAT
>JANPAP010000194.1:0-2969 GCA_031429975.1 Chitinophagaceae bacterium | reverse complement strand
TTTGCCAATAAATAAACTGTATGGGGAATAATTAATGCGTGAATAATAGTGCAGTTTTTTTAAGAAATTTCCTTGGCTTGGGTTTGTATAAAATTATGCGTTAACAATTGTACCACAATTACTGCCCATACCAAAAAACAGGGTAGTGCCTTTAAGGAGTATTTTACAAAAAAGTTTTTTTGAATAAAATTTGGATATAAATCGGTTGGCGAAAGAATGGTAAAAAGAAAAGTAAAAATCAACAAGCCAATAATCCACTTATTTTTCATATCGTTTATTGCAAACCAAATGGCAACCCCAATTACTGCAATGATAAAGGTGGATGACTCGGCCGATGAACTAAATATAGTAACCGATATCAGGCACAATGCCAGATAATTCAATTGAAATATTTTGTGCTGATAAGCTTTAAAACGCAACAGAGGCAACAGGTTTAATATAGCAGCAGGCAACAGCACCCACAGTTGAGATAAACTCTGTACATTAAATATGCGTTGTATCATTCCATGAACAGAAATATTTTGTCCGATTACAATTCCCAAACTGGTATTCAGATCGTTTTTTTCGGCAATGGAATGATACCAGTCGGTATAAGATTGTATTACAAATTCAGGTGAAGAAATAATCATCGGCAAACAAAATAAAATTAATAACCAACCAATAAATGAGCCTGCAAATTTTATTTTATTTCTTGAAAACAAAAAAGTAACCAGTGCTACTATACCATATAACTTTATTAAAAAACCTATGGCAATAAAAAAGGTAGCCTTCCATTCTTTTTCTTCATTTACCAATATAAATGGATAAATGATAAAAGCCGTAAGCATGGGATTGAATTGGTTATTATGTGTTGTAGTAAGCAGTTCTATCAAACCAATGGCTAAAATAATTAACTTCTTTTTCTTGTCTAAGTCTAATCTGTTTATCACATAAAAAAGAAACCAGGCGTTGGCCATACTCCACAATAAACAACCTGCCCAAAATGGTAAGAGAGCAAAAGGGGCTATAAGCACACTGAAAATTATTCCGTAATGATTCAAATCAAAATGAACATCAGGATAGGGGTAGTATAAATTAAGTTGATGAATGGTATTGTAAAAAACATTCTCAAAAATCAGGTAATTATTATTGGCTTTTGCGCCTCTGGCAATTTCAGAAATTATAGTAAGTAAGGTGAGTAAAAACCATCCAATTACAATTGGATTGGTTTTATATTTTTTGAAGAAAGTAATTTCTTTAAAAACAAAATTGATATTCATTGATTGGTATAATTGAAAAATAAATTTAGTGCAACAGTTTCAAACTTATGGCTATACATTTGAAAGTAATCAAATTCAAAAACTGTTTTATTTACATGGCTTCAATTACCGTAATTAGTTTTGCAACCATTTCCGGAGTTACATCCAAATGCGTTACCATCCTAACCTGTCGATCAGAAACAGGCATTACTAAAATATTATTGCTTGCTAAATAATCCGTAAAGCTAATGGGAGTATATGGAGCTAAAATATCAAATATGAGGATATTTGTTTCAACAGGCAGTATCGTTCCAATAAAATTCTTTTTTGAAAGCGTTTCAGCAATTTGCCTTGCATGTTTATGATCCTGTTTAAGCTTGATAATATTGTTTTCTAAAGCATAAATTCCGGCAGCAGCTAAATATCCCGCCTGCCGCATTCCACCACCAAAAACCTTCCGGATTCTTCTTGCTTTTTTGATAAACTCTTTGTTTCCTAAAAGTAAACTGCCCACAGGGGCACCCATTCCTTTACTCATACAAATTGAAATACTGTCAAATAGTTCTCCATACTTTTTGGGACTTTCATGATTGGCAACAATGGCATTCCAGATTCTTGCACCGTCCAAATGAAGGCTTAAATTGTTTTTCGAACAAACAGCTTTAATTCTTTCAAATTCAGCAAAATCGTAACAAGATCCGCCACCCCGGTTGGTAGTATTTTCAAGACAAACCAAACTAGTCCGGGCTTTGTAATCAAATGGCGGGTTAATATTTTCGGTTACTTGCTGAGCATTTATCCGGCCTCTTTCACCCTCAATTGCACATACCTGGCTACAGCTGTTTAATGCAATACCTCCACCTTCATAAATATACACATGGCTCAGCTTTTCACAAATCACTTCGTCGCCAGGCAGGGTATGGCATTTAATAGCTATTTGATTGGTCATGGTTCCACTGGGGCAAAACAAGGAAGCTTGCATTCCAAACATTTCAGCAGTAATCGCCTCCAGCTTATTTACCGTTGGGTCTTCCCCAAATACGTCATCCCCAACAACAGCGGAGAACATTGCCTTAAGCATTGCTTCTGAGGGTTTTGTAAAAGTATCAGAACGTAAATCAGTTATCATATTACAAATGTACGCTGTAAACAAAAATGACTTTACAATTTTTTCATTGATAATGCTTTAAATATTGAAAAGTTTAAAAATCAAACATGTTTTAGTACTATTTAGCTAATTTTGTAAGCATTTACTACTTAAATTATGAAATCCAATTTTCAAATCGTACATTTGCAGCCTGATTTTTTAAGGAATTTTGGTGAATTATGTTTCTTTTGCAACATTTTCCATAGTACAACTGTTTAATAATTAAGATATAAGCGTATTTCTATTTTGAAATTAAAAACAACCAATGAGGCAACTTAAGATCGCAACCCAGATTACTAACCGAGATTCACAAGCGGTTGAGAAATATCTACAAGAAATTTCCAAAATCTCAATGATTACTCCCGAGGAGGAAACCATCTTAGCACAGAAAATAAAGATGAACGACCAAAGAGCGCTTGACAAATTAGTTCAGGCTAATTTGCGTTTTGTGGTTTCTGTGGCAAAACAATATCAGCACCAGGGATTATCCTTAAGTGATTTGATTAATGAAGGTAACTTGGGTTTGATTAAAGCTGCCCAGCGTTTTGATGAAACCAAGGGATTTAAATTTATTTCTTATGCGG
>JANPAP010000193.1:0-4531 GCA_031429975.1 Chitinophagaceae bacterium | reverse complement strand
ATTGAATGCAGGACATTGTGGAAACCCATGCACCTTCAGCCTGTTTTTGAGGCCTACCCTTTTTACGGAGATGGTACTGCTGAAAAATTATTTCAAACACGATTATGCCTTCCATCCGGTAGTAATTTAAGTAAGCAGGATTTAGAAAGGATTACCACTTTAATAATAAAGTGCTTAACCGGTATTCATTAAATGGGCTTGTTTGTTATTAATTTTAATAAATATATGATATCGATTTGTTAAAAAAAGAAAGGTGCAAGTAGTCAATTATTCAAAAATAAGTTTACATTCGCTATCTAACCTTATATTCTGAAACGTAGCTGTATACTCATTTTTTGAATTGCAGTTTGATTTTTACCATTTACAATTAGTTAAAATGATTGTATTTAATTAACAATAGTTAATGCGCTATTGAATAAAATATATAAGCACATGCCTAAAAGATATTTCAAAAATTTTGCTCCTCGTTGGATTATTTTCTGCTGCGATATTTTCTTAATTACTCTTTCATTTATTTTTTCTTTTTTTCTTATTCACCATTTATCAATTGATTTACCCGACATCAATAATTTTGCACCAGCATTGTTTTTTAATTTACTGATTGGAACCATCTGTGTGGTGATATTGGCTATTTATAAAGGGATTATCCGTTATTCGGAAGTAAAAGATATTGTACGTATCATTAAGTTTTCTTTTCTACAGTTTGGTATATGGATGTTTGTATTGTTATTAAGTAATGGAAATGCTGTAACAAATTCTGTAACCGTGCCTTTATTAATGATCAATCTTTTTGTAGTAATTTTTTTACTGGTTGTTTTCAGGTTGCTGGTAAAAGAAATTTATTTCAGAGCACAATCAAAACCAAATGCAGCAGAAAGAACGTTGATTTTTGGTGCCGGTATGATGGGACAAATTACTAAAAAGGTTATTGAGCAAGATATCAGGATCAATACAACACTGGTAGGTTTTATTGATGACAGTTATTATAAGATTGGCAAAAAAATTGAAGGGTTACCTATTTACAATGCAGTGGGGGCACAGCTTACCAAGCTTATTAAAGAAAAAAAAATCAACCAGATTTATATTGCAATTGATAGGTTATCTGTTGACAGAAAAATTGCCATTACTGATATCTGTGCACCTTTTAAAATAAAAATAAATGTGGTGCCCCATGCCAATCAGTGGTCGGGTGGTCTGTTTCAAAAGAACCAGATAAAGGAAATGAATATTGAGGAGTTGTTGCAAAGAGATGAAATTATTTTACCAAACGATCTTTCAAAAGCTAATTACCAGGATGCAACCATTTTAGTAACGGGTGCTGCAGGGTCAATCGGGAGTGAAATCTGCAGACAACTAACAAGGCATAAGCTACGTAAATTAATTTTACTCGATCAGTCAGAATCCGGATTGTTTGATTTAGAATATGAACTTACCCAGAAAGGATTTACAAAAGGATTGCATGTTGAAGTAGCTTCTGCAAGGGATTATCAGCGGGTAAAGAAAATATTTAATTTTTATAAACCAACAGTGGTTTTTCATGTAGCTGCTTACAAGCATGTTCCATTAATGGAAGAGTTTTCGAGTGAAGCGGTTTTAACCAATATTTTTGGCACCAAAGTAATTGCAGATTTATCTGTACTCTACAGTGTAAATAAATTCGTTTTGGTTTCAACTGATAAAGCGGTTAACCCAACCAATGTAATGGGAGCTACCAAACGGATTTCTGAAATTTACATTCAATCATTAAACGATCGTTTCGAATCCAATACAAATTTTATTACTACCCGTTTTGGAAATGTATTAGGTTCTGCAGGGTCGGTAGTTGCTACCTTTAAAAAACAAATTTCAGAAGGTGGCCCTATTACGATTACGCACCCAGAAATCACCCGTTATTTTATGACCATTCCAGAAGCTGCAAAACTTGTTTTGGAAGCAGGCAAAATTGGTAAATCGGGCGACATATTATTGTTTGACATGGGCAAGCCTGTTAAGATTGTAGATTTGGCTACCCGAATGATACAATTGGCCGGTTTTGTTCCCGGAAAAGAAATTGAAATAAAGTTTACCAGTTTAAGACCCGGCGAGAAAATGTACGAAGAGTTGTTTAAAGATTCGGAAGAATTTGCAACAACGGATCATCCTAAAATTTTAAGGGCTAAAAAATCAACCGAAACAAACCCCGTATTTTATACACTATTGAACGAATTACAGGAAACTGCATTGGCGCATAATAACGAACCCATTCCTTTAATTTTGAGTAAAATGTTGCCGGAATTTAAACATGCTTTAAATAAAACTAAAAAGGAAGTTGTAGTTAAAGACGATGTGATTTTATAGAATTAATAAAATTTTATTTTTAACAAACAGCCTTTCATTTTTTGAAAGGCTGTTTGTTCTTATGTATGAAATTTATTTTTGACAGTTGATATTGAAATCATTTAAAACAGTTTTAAATAATCAAATGGGAAACAATTTTAAAAATATATCTTCGCAAAAAATAAAGAGTTATGTTGCCTAAATACAAAAGAATTTTATTGAAACTATCGGGTGAGTCGTTAATGGGAGATAAGAATTTTGGATTGGATAGCAGTGTTATTGCAGGTTATGCAAGAGATATTAAAGGTATTACAGAGTTGGGTGTACAGGTTGCAATTGTTATTGGGGGCGGTAATATTTATCGTGGAATGAATGAAGCCGAATCGGGTATTGAAAGAGCCCAGGGAGATTATATGGGAATGTTGGCAACTGTTATAAATGGTATGGCATTGCAAAGTGGGTTGGAAAAAGAAGGTGTTTACACCCGTTTGCAGAGTGCCATTAAAATGGAACAAATTGCCGAACCTTATATCCGCAGGCGTGCAATGCGCCATCTGGAAAAAGGTAGAGTGGTAATATTTGGTGCTGGAACCGGTAACCCTTATTTTACAACAGATACGGCAGGGTCATTAAGGGCCATTGAAATAAAAGCCGAAGTTATTTTAAAAGGAACAAGAGTAGATGGCATCTATTCTGCCGATCCAGAAAAAGATCCTACTGCAACTAAATTCGGTCACATTACTTTTAACGAATGCATCAGTAAAAATTTAAAGGTTATGGATATGACAGCCTTTACACTTTGTATGGAAAATGAATTACCCATCATCGTATTTAATATGAATGAACCCGGTAATTTAATGAAAGTAGTAACCGGTGAAAAAGTTGGTACATTGGTAAGAGGTTAATTGGAAAAATATTTATAATAAAAAAGCTTCCACGATTTATTAATTGTGGAAGCTTTTTTATTGAAGGCTTATGATTAAAGATTATCTAAAAACTGATTGATTGTTTCTATTGATTTTTTTACAGGAGTTACGGTAACCTGTTGATTGATGCTGCCTGCAGCAGCGGCTGTAGTAAACGTTTCAGAGCCTAAATAGTAATCGTTGGCTAGTTTTGAAAGCACTACAATAATGGCTTCTTTCCCAATTGGTATTCCACCCGAACTAAAACTTTTGCTCGATGGCTCGCCAAATAAATTTACAACCGATCGGTTATTTTTAAATACCAGGTAAGCCATTGTATTTGCATTTGTAAACTGACTGCTAAGTTTTGCTCTTACATTTATTTGAGCAGCAAATCCATCTAAAATATAACCGGTATTGATCCATCCCAATCGGTTAGTTAAAATTTCATATCCATAATTGGTTGCATTAACAAAATTTAATAAACTGTCGGCATTGGGTACCCAATTAAATCTATCCGGAAACAAATCTTCGCCAAAATGCAATTTCATTGGTTGGGTAGATGGGGGTTCTGTAAACTGAATATTTACCCTGGTAGTTTGATATAAATGAAGTGGCTTACCTTCTTTTTTATAGTTAATAAATACGGTTCCAGCAGTTGCTAATACTCTGCCATTTGAAAAAGTGGGTTTATTCATTCTTATCAAATCGCCTTTCTTTTTTAATAAAAAAGATTCAATAAAAATTTTTCCGGTAACCTGTAAGTTGTTTGAATCGAGAAGAATTGCTGGTTGAATTACCGACTTTAATCCAGTTGCCGAAATAGAAGTAACAATACTACTGCTTACCAAAAAACTATCTCTTTGAACCGGTATTAATAATTTAGATTTTAATAATGAAATTGGCATTGATACATTTATTGTGCTTACCCAATTGGTATCAAATCCATTTATCTGTCCCGGATCGGGTACAAAAATATCCTGATTCTTTTTGCAGGCTACTAAACTAAACAGTGCTAATAATAAAAAGGGAATATATATTTTTAATAGTTTCATTATATTATTTTTTTGTTTTCAGTTGTACTAAACATAAGATACTTGATCAGCTGTTTTTGTTGCCTGTTATTTTAAATCAACCCTTATACCCAGCCTGAGCCCAATGGTTGAAAACTTTTCCTGTATCGAAAAATTATCTTTATTCATGGGCGAAAAATTATACCGGTAATAAGGTTCGGCAAGTAAATGTAGCCGGTCGTTCATTTTATAATAAAACGATAAATCCCCTGTTTAAAGTTTATTAATTTATTAAAA
>JANPAP010000192.1:0-6905 GCA_031429975.1 Chitinophagaceae bacterium | reverse complement strand
GTTATTATTTTCGCCACTGCCTACCCAAACCACATTGGTATTATTGGGATCGATGGCCAGACAACCGATTGAAAAAGATCCTTCTCCTTCAAAAATGGGATTAAAGGTGATGCCGGCATTTTCTGTTTTCCAAACCCCTCCTGCTGCTGCAGCTACATAATATTCGCTGTGGTTTTTGGGGTTAACGGCAATATCTGCAATGCGGCCTGAAGTGATGGCCGGGCCTACACTCCGGAATTGCAGATTACTGAAAAGAGCACTGTTTAATAACTCTTTTGTTGAATCTTTTTTTTCCTGACTGCCCGATTTTTTTTGTGCAAAAAGATTTGCATCAAAAACAAAAAGCAACAAACTGATAACTAATATTTTTCGTTTCATAAAATTGTTTTGGTAAAATGATAATGCTTTTAAAGTGTACTGTTGGTATTGGTTATTTATTTTTATAGTTTTTTTCATAAACTTCTATCCATTGTTCGGGTGTCATTTTTGAAGCCATTTCACCAATTAAATCGTAGGGTATGTTCTCCACTTTTTTAAAGCGGATACAACTTTTTCCCATGTCTAATTTTGTGGGCACTGCCTTTGCATAGGCATCGGTAAACCATTTCAACATTTTAGGATCGGCATAAATTCCCATATTGTAAATGGCAATAAAATTTTTTTGTGAGGCAATGTTCATAAATGGCAAGGGCAGTTGAGGACTACAATGATAGCCGGGCGGATAAAGGGAATGCGGAATCACATAACCAATCATTCCATAACTCATCTCCTCCTTAAATCCTTTGGGTATGTTTTTTAAAATTACTTTTCGAAGTTTTTCAATGGCCAATTTTCTATCCTCCGGTAACTCATTCACATAATCTTTTACTGTGGTTGCTTTCGATTGCATACTTTATAATTTTTAAACGTTCGGTAATTGTGATTTATTAAAAGCGCCTTTTCTTAAATGAATGCCATATTCCATCCATGCTTTCAGGCAGGCTAAAAAATTGGCCCATCCTTCGGTATTGTTTTTCAGCCATTTTATACCGGCCTCAGTGTTAGGCTTACTTTTTTCAGTTACTGCAATTAAGGTAATACCATCTTCCACGGCAGTTAAATTTATTTCCACTAAAGTCAGTTCGCCATCCGTTGCGCCATCCCAGTAAAATGAAATGCTTTTATCTTCCACAATTTTTTCAACCCTTACCAGAAACTCAATATCCATTTCCGCAAATTTCCAAATTAAAGATTGGCCCTGAGCCATACGGCCACTGCTTTTGCTGATAAAATAATTTTTCATTTTTTCCGGATCCACAATCGCATCAAAAACTTCAGCAATTGGTTTTAAAACCTGGACGCCTGCTTTTATTTCCAATATATTTTCCATCCAATTTTATTGAGGTATACTGTG
Organism: Chitinophagaceae bacterium; assembly: GCA_031429975.1. Taxonomy (GTDB): domain Bacteria; phylum Bacteroidota; class Bacteroidia; order Chitinophagales; family Chitinophagaceae; genus Ferruginibacter. Next base: position 5,512 of record JANPAP010000192.1, on the reverse strand, counting down.
TAATCCAATGCGGTTTCCTTCCGAATCCATCAATACGGCCATAAAACCATAGTCGGGGGATATTTGTGTTTTGGGTACAATTATTTGCCCGCCTGCTGCTACAACATGGTCTAAAATATTTTGTACATCCGGATTTGCATTGAGGTAAATTAGTGGGCCATCGGTTGCAGAGGGTTTATGAAAACCGCCACTGTCAACAATGGCACCGCCAATACCGTTGGCAATATCCATCAATGGAAACATCCGCATTTTAATATTGGGTAAATCCATCGGGATCATCTTAAAATTAAAAATGGCTTCATAAAATTTTTGAGCCCTTTCTAAATTAGTAGCCGGAATTTCGAACCAGCTGATAGCGTTATTCATAAAAATTTATTTTATTAATGATTGCAATTGTAAACAATATCTGTTGGTAAAAAAAGAACTTGTAAAATTATTTCTTCCGGCGGTATTCCAAATCGTATTCGGTAATCCAAATTAATGAATCTCCTTTTTTTATTTCGCCCAGTTGCCGCACTTTATTTTTATCCAGATTAAAAAATAGAATGTCTTTGCCTTTTTTTCAATTTTTAAATAAATAAGCAACAAGTTTTAAATCTAAATCAAATTACGGCATTCCATTTTTTTATTGAGCCCTATTTTGATGAATGGCGGCAGGGTTGCTCCAAAATATTTTTTTTGCTTTTATGCAAAATCAAAACTTGTTGCATCCAAATAAAAAACAACTATATGCCAACTACCATTTTTAAAGATGCCCGTTATTTTCAAATTATTTTTCAAACACTTTTTTTATGTTATGGTATTTTTTATTTGCATTGGGATGCCGATGGTTGGTTGTATGCAACTTATTTTGGGATCAGTATCCTTACACAATTTTTATGTGAGCTGATTGTTCCAAAAAAAAACAGCCTTGCTATTCCAATATTACAAAGGCTTCGTTTTGGATTTCCTTCTATCATCATCTCTGCATTTGGATTGAGCTTGTTGCTAAAAACAAATTACTGGTATGTGGCTGTATTGGCTGCTGTAGTTTCTATCGCATCTAAATATTTAATTTGTTATAAAGGCAAACATATTTTTAACCCTAGTGCATTGGGTATTGTAGCAGCCATTGTATTTACGGGCAAAGCATGGTTCAGCCCCGGGCAATGGGGCAGCGGCATTATCATTTTATTTGCTGCAGTAAGCCTAGGTTTTATAATAGTAACCCGTGTTCAAAAACTGGATGTGAGCCTTGTATTTTTAATAAGTTTTGCCGGCCTGCTTTTTTTTCGCCAGGTAATTTACCTGCAATGGCCGCTTGATTTTTTTGTACAATCCATCAGCACCGGTAGTTTATTGTTGTTTTCTTTTTTTATGATTACCGATCCAAAAACCACCCCCAATCATAAACATGCAAGAATTATCTGGGCCGTTTCTATTGCAGTTGCCGCCTTTTATTTAACCAGTTTTAATTTTATAAATGGCGCTGCCATCTGGGTATTAATTTTTTCTCAACCCCTGATACCATTGCTGGATAAGGCTTTTAAAGAAAAGGCTTTTGAATGGAAGCCGTATCCAATCTCCAACCAAAAAAAATTGCTTGTATCGTCATAATAAATAAAACCAAATTTCATCAACCACATCGCTGCAAAAAAATAAAAATTATGTTTTGAGTAGGGATGCAAAATCAACAATTATGAAACAAAAATTTGTATGGATAGCAGCTATCATTGCTGCATCTCCCCTGCTGTATTCCTTCTGCGGATTTTATGTAAGTAAGGCAGACGCCACTTTAAAAAACAAAACCAGTCAAGTGATTCTGGTAAAAGATGGCAACCGCAATGTCATTACCATGTTTAACGATTTTAAAGGCGACAGTAAAGATTTTGCTATGGTAGTTCCGGTGCCGGTCATCTTGCAAAAAAGCGATGTAAAAGTTATTGACCAATCTTTATTTCAACGCCTGAACGATTACAGTGCTCCAAGGTTGGTAGAGTACTGGGATCAAAATCCATGCGACAATTATTTCAAAGATGAAAAGGCTTTTTCGGCTGCAGGCAATTTATTAAACGAAGTGAGTTTAACATCGGATAAAATTTCAAAAACAAAATCATCTGTAAAAATTGAAGCAAAATATCTGGTAGGAGAATATGATATTTTAATTCTTAGCGCAAAAGAAAGTAATGGCTTAAAAGATTGGTTGATTGAAAATGGCTATAAAATTCCAGCTAATGCAGAGGAGGTTTTAGATCCTTACATAAAAAGCAATTTGAAGTTTTTTGTGGTTAAAGTAAATGAAGCCGAAAAGAAAAAACTGCCGGGTAATTTTTTACGCCCTATCCAGATCAGTTTTAATTCCCCCAAGTTTATGTTGCCCATTCGTTTGGGTATGGCCAATGCCGATGGCGACCAGGATTTGGTTGTGTATGCCTTTACCCGTAAGGGCCGCATTGAATGTACCAATTACCGAAACGTAGATATTCCCACCGGAAATAAAGTGCCGTTATTTGTACAAAAAAACTTTAGCAATTTTTACGACAACCTGTTTACCAATCAATGGAAAAAAGAAAATGAAAACATTTCGTTTTTAGAATATGCCTGGGATGTAAGCCCGGCCAGTTTTTATCATTGCGATCCCTGTATTGCAACGGCACCATCGGAGTACGATTTAATACAGTCGGGGGTTTGGTGGCTCAACAAAGACTGGAGCGATTACAGCGATGTAAATGATGATACCGATTATCAAAATAAAAATGTGCATTTTACCCGATTGCATTTTAGGTATAACCGTAACCGATTTGCACAAGATCTAAATTTTCAGGTAACGCCCAATACCGAAACTTTTCAGGCCCGCTATGTAATTACCCACCCTGCCACCGGAAATTTTACCTGCGTTGCCGGAGTAAAATATTTGATTGATTTGAAAAAAAGAAGGAAGGCCGAGCTGATGGAATTAACCAATCTTACCGGAAAAGATATTGATACCTGGCAAGAAGATGCCGCTGCAAAAAATGATGAAGAGGATGTTGCCACTGCTCAATATGCAAGCCTTTTACCCGAAGTAAAAGCCGATCAGGAAAAAAATGATCAAAGCCCCAAAGGTTTTTTAATTATGGCAGCAGCCATGTTGGGTTGTGGCGGATTGATGCGTTGGAAAGGATTAATATAATTTCTGTTTTCATTTAATAAAGAGGCTGTCTCATAAGCCCAAAAAATAACCGCAGAGACGCAAAGACGCAGATTTTACAAGTTGAATAAACTTCATTTCTCTGCGTCTTTGCGTCTTTGCGTCTCCGCGGTTAAAAAAGACAGTTTTGAGACAGCCTCTTTATCTTTCTCTTTGATATACCAAAGGGTTCATTTTATAATATTTATCTTTAGCGCCTAAAAAATATTCAATGAAAAAATTTATTACAGCAATCTGTTTATTTGCTGCCTTTCAAATGCAGGCACAAAAAGTTGAATTTAAAAATGGCATTATAAAAGTTGATGATGCCGATTATTTAAAGATGGAGGTTAAAAAAACAAACTTTGGTTTAACAAAAACCTTTGAAGTTTTTTCGCTTGCTGGAGAAAAACTCATCATCGCCGTACCGGCAACAGAATTTGAATCGGACAAAACAGACAATACCTATTTATTTTACCGGCTTACATTTTTAACCAGCAACCAAATTGGTATTTTTAAAATCTCTTCACTGGGTCAGGAAAAATCTTTTGTAAAACTTATTGGCAACAGCGGCATCATTGCCAATGATAAAACCGTAGACGAAAAAGTAAAACAGTTTATTGCAACATCCGGTGCCAGCCCCAGAATTGCGGTAAATTATACACTGGTAAACCGCAGCAAAAACTGGCCCATCAGTTTAAAAAAAGGCGGCGAAATTGAACAGGAATCGGCCATTATCGGAAACTTTAAACCCAGCGGCAGCAGCAACTCTGTAGACTTTTATGAGTTCAGTTTACCATCGGGTGTTATCATTGCCAAACTCTCTTTTACCGGTGGTAATAATGCACAAAATTTTGAACTGTTTACTGCAAAAGATAATTTAAAAAGAATGGTTCCCTTACCTACATCAGACAAGATTCTTGCGGCTGATTTCAGTATCGACAAAAACCAGTTTATGTTGAAACGGGTAACCAAATGGCTGGTTGATAATAATTATCTGTAAATATTTTTTACAGCATAAAAATCTAAAGCAGGCTAATTAATTTTTACTGCCCTGTTTTAATTGCAATATTTTATCTTTGGTTCAAATAAAATTATTTTATGAAGTTTATCGTGTCTTCTTCGGCCTTGCTGAAACAATTGCAACAAATCAGCGGTGTTATCAATGCCAATACCGTTTTACCCATACTGGAAGATTTTTTATTTGAAATAGAAAAAAACAAACTAACTGTGGTGGCTACCGATTTGGAAACAGTGATGAAAGTGCATATGGATATTGAAGCCAAGGACCCCGGCAAAGTTTGTATCCCTGCAAAAATTTTGTTGGATACATTAAAAAATCTACCCGATCAACCACTTACTTTTAATATCGACAAAAACTTTGGGGTAGAAATTACCAGCGATAATGGCAAGTATAAAGTGATGGGCGAAAATCCGGATAACTTTCCGAAAGAACCTGCGGCTGATGATACCAATATTTTTACCATGACTTCTTCAGCATTGGTTACCGCCATCAACAAAAGTTTGTTTGCGGTTAGTAACGATGATTTACGTCCGGCAATGACGGGTGTATTTTTTGAGCTGGATAAAAAAGGCCTTACCTGCGTTGCAACCGATGCACATCGTTTGGTAAAATATAAAAGAACCGATGTTAGCTGCCCGAAAACAGACACTTTCATCGCTCCAAAAAAACCTTTGAACTTATTAAAATCGGCTTTGCCCGATAATGATGATGAGCTTACCATTTCTTACAACAGCAATCACTTGTTTGTAAAACATGGTGGAACCGAATTGGTATGCCGCCTGATTGATGCCCGTTTTCCAGATTACAAAGTGGTAATACCGGTTGACAATCCTTATAAACTTACCGTTAATAAAATCGATTTTCAAAATGCCTTACGTAGGGTAAGTGTGTTTAGCAATAAGAGCACCAACCAGGTTGCATTAAGCATTAGCGGCAGCGAATTGCAATTGGCTGCACAGGATGTTGATTTTAGTTTTGAAGGTAACGAACGCATGGTTTGTCAGTACGATGGCGAGGATTTACAAATTGCCTTTAATGCAAAATTTTTAATTGAAATGTTGAATGCCGCCGACACTGCAGAAATAAACATTGAATTAAGTACGCCAACAAAAGCCGGCATTATTAAACCAACCGAGATGGATGCAAATGAAGATTTGTTGATGCTGGTTATGCCATTGATGTTAAACAATTAAATTTTATCCAAACATTTCAATAATAAAAAATCTCCTTTATTGGAGATTTTTTTATTGCAGCCAACTGTGGATGGAATTGTTTAGTTTTAATAAACTTGCTCATTTAAAATTTACAACTATGTTTTTAATAATTCTTGGCTTCCTGCT
>JANPAP010000191.1:0-7758 GCA_031429975.1 Chitinophagaceae bacterium | reverse complement strand
TGGTAGGTTTTTAAATAACACTATGGCCTATATCCACTTTTGGGTAACTATTATTGGTGCGTATTTAATTTTTTGGCCAATGCATTACGAAGGTTTAGCAGGTATGCCTCGTCGTTATTATGATTTTTCAGGATGGGAGTCTTTCAAAATGTTTGGTGGCTTAAATGAGTTTATCAGCTTTATATCTATGATTGTATTTGCTGCACAGTTATTATTTGTATTCAACTTTTTCTACAGCATATTTAAAGGTAGAAAAGTTACCACTGCAAACCCTTGGGGTGCAAATACATTAGAGTGGACTACACCTATTCGTCCGGGACACGGTAACTGGCCTGGCGAAATTCCGGAAGTACACCGTGGTGCTTACGATTATGGTAAGGATGGACGTGAGTTTATTTCGCAAATTGAACCAATTGGCGAAAACGAAAGCCATCATTAAATAGAATCACTCGTTTTGTAAAAACGAATTTGAGGAAGGGATTTGTAGCAGATAAACAATTAAGATTTTTGAAAAGGATGGAGAAGGATACAACCAACATAGCCAATTCAACTTCGTTTGCGCTGGCAGCTAAGGTGAAAGATTATTTTCAACTGATAAAGTTCACTTTAAGTTTTATGGTGGTTTTCAGTACGGTGGTAAGTTTTTTAATTGCACCGAATGAATTGTATTATCAACGTTCAAGAATATTATCAGTTCTTTTACTTTTTGTAGCAGGAATGCTGGTTACCGGTTCGGCAAATGCAATCAACCAGATTGTAGAAAAAAACACCGATGCCATGATGAAGCGAACGGCCAAAAGACCGGTTGCCAGTGGTAGGATGAGTGTGATGGAAGCAACGGTTTTTGCAATTATTGCAGGCTTTGCCGGTGTAGCGCTTTTGTGGGAAGAATTCAATTACCAATCGGCTTTGATAGGATTGTTTAGTTTAATCTTGTATGGGTTTATCTATACACCTTTAAAAAAAATAAATTCTATAGCAGTATTGGTGGGTGCAATTCCAGGAGCCTTGCCTTGTTTAATTGGATGGGTGGCAGCAACCGGTAATTTTGAAATCGGCGGATGGATTTTATTTGGCATTCAGTTCCTTTGGCAATTCCCACATTTTTGGGCCATTGCCTGGCTGGCACATCAGGATTATACTACCGCAGGCTTTAAATTATTACCCGGCGATAAAGGGCCTACAAAATTTACTGCCCTGCAAACAATTATTTACAGTGCGTTAATGATTCCATTTGGATTATTACCTCACTTATATAATATGGCTGGCGTAACCAGTATGTATATTTTGCTGGCTTGTAATTTATGGATGGTGTATGTAAGTATCCAACTATTTTTAAAAATGGATTTACCTGCCGCCCGAAAAGTAATGTTCAGTTCTTATTTTTATTTAATGATTGTATTATTGGCACTTTTTGTTGACCGAGTATAACCAATTAATTAAAATAAAAAATAGCAGCTAATAAATAAAAATTAAATTTAGTTAGATAAGAGGCATGAGTGTAATAGCAATGGATCAACGAAAAAAAATACATCCGCATAAGTTTACCCTTTGGGTGGCTATTGCAAGTATTTTAATGATGTTTGCCGGATTAACCAGCGCTTATATAGTTAAGCGTAATCAGGTAAACTGGTTTAGTTTTGATTTGCCCAAAACATTTTGGTACAGTACTGTAATTATTTTATGCAGCAGTATCAGTATCTGGATGGCGCAAAAAAAATTCAAGAACCGGGAAATGGCTGCTTACAGGAAACAGATTACAGTAACCATGGTTTTAGGTCTTGTCTTTATGCTGTTACAAGTATTAGGTTTTATAGAATTGGCAAATGCCGGATTAACCTTGCAAAAAAACGTATCCATTTCGTTTTTGTACGTAATTGTAAGTTTACATGCATTACATGTTTTAGGAGGTGTAGTTGCATTGATTGTAATGTTTATAAAAACATACAGCAAGGCTTCAAAAAATTACGATTCAATACCAGTAGAGGTGATGGCCACCTACTGGCATTTTGTAGATTTTTTATGGATTTATTTATTGGTTTTTTTAATAATGATAAAATAAGGAGCTTGTTTTTTTTGAATCAAACTTCAGAAAATAATTAACACTTAGAACTCAAATTTTAATATGTCAACAGCAGCAATACAAAAAGAAACAAAATGGTGGAACGGGGGACGTAGCCCGTTTAATGCCAGTTATGGAAAAGTGATGATGTGGTATTTCTTAATGAGTGATGCCTTTACATTTGGTGCTTTCCTCATCAGTTATGGCACCATCCGTTTCAGTCAAAATTTTTGGGCCGATCCTAACCATGTTTTTAATGCATTCCCTTTTGCTGGCCATGCAAATTTGCCACTTGCTTTTGTAAGTTTAATGACCTTTATTTTGATTGCCAGTTCTGTAACAATGGTATTGGCGGTACACGAAGGGCATAAAATGAATAAGAAAGGAGTTGAGAAATATATGATACTCACTATTCTTGGTGGTATTGCTTTTCTTAGTTGTCAGGCATGGGAGTGGACGCATTTATTAACCGGTGAGCATATTGCTTTGTTGAGCGATGGAACTATTGGCCCGCTGGCAACAACAGTAAAATCAAATCCATGGGGAGCCGAATTGCCGCATGCCGAAATGCTTGCAGCGCTTCAAAAAACACCGCACGATCAACTACTTGGTATAGCATCAACACTGCACACCGGCGGCGAATCACATAGCCTTGCTTCTTTATCAGATGGCGATTTAATTAATAAAATTACCGCTTCCGGAATGCACGTTACCCATAGTGGCCCCATTGCTTTTGGTGGTTACTTTTTTGGTATCACCGGCTTTCATGGTTTTCACGTATTTAGTGGCGTTATCATCAATATTGTAATGTATCTTAAAACAAAGTTGGGGCATTTTGATCAACGTGGCCATTATGAAATGATTGAAAAAGCAGGTTTGTACTGGCACTTTGTAGATCTTGTTTGGGTATTTGTATTCCTGTGTTTTTATCTAATTTAAGTAACCCTATCCAAAAGAATAAACTGTTTAAATAAAAGAATTATGTCAGCACAATCATCATCACCAGAAATTACTTTTCATCCTGTACATGCCGAGGGTACCAAAAAAATATGGAGTACTTTCTGGATATTATCTGCATTAACTGTTATCGAATTAGGCATTGGTTTGTTGATTTATAATATGCATAAAGGCGAACATCCAAATGCAACCTTGGTATTAGGCTTTAAAGGAATGGTATGTATTTTAACCTTGGCTAAAGCCTATTATATTGTATCCATTTTTATGCACTTGGGCGATGAAGTCAGGAATATGATCATGACCATAGTTGTTCCTTTGTGTTTATTTATTTGGTTTATTGCAGCATTTCTTTGGGATGGTAACAGTTGGAAAGTTTTGCGTAACCGTTACAGCGGAACACCTGCACCAATTGAAAAAGTTGAACATCCTGCAATAGAAAAAGGGGCGAAAGATTAAACTATATTTTATATAATTTTTATAACTAAACCATCGTCCTTTTTATTGGAACGATGGTTTTTTTATAAATAAATCAGTCTAAAAATCGAAATGAATAAAAGAGCAATTTTAGGAATATTGTTGGCCATTGTTTTACCTTTTACCGGTTATTATATGGTAAAATATTACAGCAACAGAGATGTTCATATGCCCAACCGGTATTTTTTTGATAGTGTGGTAACAAAGGATAAAGATGGCAAAGAAATAAATGATACTATTTGGCACCAGGTAAAAAATATGACGTTTACCAACCAGTTAGGAAAAACAGTAACGCTTGATTCTTTAAAAGGAAAAATATTGGTGATTGATTTTTTCTTTACCCGTTGCCCAACCATTTGCCCCGGCCTTGCTATTGCAATGAAACGATTACAAAATTCTTTTACCAACAGCCGCGATAGTATTGTACAGTTTATTTCTATCAGTATTGATCCGGAGCATGACTCGGTTCCACAACTTCGAAATTTTGCAAATCGGTATACTTCCAATCATGATAGCTGGTGGTTTGTTACCGGCAATAAAAAAGAAATTTATGATTTTGCTTTGCAGGAAATAAAAGCAAGTATTGCTGATACGGAAGTGGATACCGCTTTTATACATACCGAAAATTTTTTCTTACTCGATCGGGACCGTGTTGTTCGTGGGTGGTACAATGGCTTTGATACCTTAAAGCAAGCAAAACTGGTAAGAGATATTCCCTTGCTGATGTTGGAGAAAAAAAAGAAAAGATCTTTCAGCGAATTTTTAAACGAACTATTTGGCAGAAGCTGATAAATTGTTACATTGTTCAATTGTTTATTGTTTAAAACGATTTCGTATTCGCAATAATTATACATTAAATCATTATCAATTATCCATTAAAAAAAATGACCCCTTCTCTTATAAAAAATGATGCTAAAGCCAAATGGTTGATTGGTAGTTTTTCTGTAATCGTATTTGCAGCTGTTACTATTTTAGGAAAATACAATTTGGCCGGACAGGTAAACTTGCCTTTTGATGTACACATTTTTGCAACAATAAATGCGCTGATAAATGCAACAGTGGCTGTTTTGCTGATTGCCGGGTTAATTGTTGTAAAGCAAAAAAACTTTGAGCTGCATAAAAAAATCATGCTTACTGCAATGATTTTATCGGTATTGTTTTTACTGTCGTATATCTGCCACCACTTGTTTGCCGGCGAAACTATGTTTGGCGAAACGGATGGCATTAAAGGGTTGAGTAATATGGAAAGAGCAGCGGCAGGCAGCAGCAGAACTATTTATCTGGCAATATTAATAACCCATATTCCATTAGCCGGACTGGCATTACCCTTTATTTTATTTGCAGCCTACCGGGCACTAATCGGTGAGTACGAACAACATAAAAAAATGGTACGCATCATTTGGCCACTTTGGTTTTATGTAGCGGTTACAGGAGTTATTGTATATTTAATGATCAGTCCTTATTACAGATAATTTATGCCAACACAAAACAATACACCCGGCGTTTTTAAATCCATGCAGTTATTACACCGGGCCCTGTTGCTGGGCCAGACATTGTTTGCAATGTTGGCTTTTTATTTAGTGTATTCAGGAAAATTTGAGGCCAATTTAAAAAATCTGGATCAGGTATTGCAATTGATTGCAATATTGTTTTCGGTTGCCGGTTTTTTTGGTGGATCAAAATTATTTAAAAATAAAATATTGGAAATAAGAGAAAGCGCTGTTAGTGCAAAATCAAAAATAGATGCTTACCGAATTGCAGCCATTATTCAATGGGCATTGTTGGAAGGCCCGTCGCTCTTTGCAATTATCTGTTTTTTAATAACTGGCAATTATGCATTTTTGGCATTGTCTTTCGCTTTAATTTTAGTGTTCGCTATTCTGGCGCCAACAAAAATCAAAATCTCTATTTTATTAAATATTAAAGAGGATGATATTGACCGATTGTAAATTTATCAGTCAACTTTTTCAATCACAATTTTCGCCGGACTTAAATAAGTAATCAGTACTTTAAGTTTATCGCCAACAGTAATTTCTCTTTCAATTTTTTCAGTTGATGATTTGGCAATAGGAATTTTTGCCTGAATTTTTTCTCCAATTACATTGATAAAAACACCAAAGGGTGTTACTTTAAAAACGGTTGCATCAATAACAGTTTTGTTTTTAAAATGCCGCAATGCCGTGTTATACTCTGGTATAAATTCGTTCTTATAAAGGGTTGCCGTTAAGTGGGTAGGTTTGTCGATATTTTCTAATTTAAAAAATACCGGCTCATTCAACCTGCTTTCATGAGGCCTTAATTCCCAGGGCGAAAGAATCAATGGAAATAAAATATAACTGCCGGTTTCTTTTACAAAATAATCCTCCTCCACTTTTTTTAAATAACCCACAAAACGGTTTTCAATGGCAGCCTTATTAATCAAATTGCTGTAAGCATTATTAAACCGGAACTCAATACAATCGGCAACCATTTTATCACCTTTTTCGGAAGGCACTATTATAAAACTTACCTCATCATTAATATTAAATACATGCGTTTTGCTGATGAGTTTTTTTGCTTTTAATTTTAATTGTTCCTTTTCAGAAACATTTCCGTTGATGGTTTTTTTCTTATCGTTATGCAGGTACTCAATGGTAGCATACATTTTTTCGTGATGAATAAATGTGATTTTACCCATCAATAATTGTTGACTCATAAAAATAATTGTGCTGTAAAACTAAGATTTAAAAAAGGGCTTTCAATAAAAGCCTAGATGGCCAATGCCACTGTAGGGTCCCAAAAATGTTTTTCAAAATCGATGATCTTTTCATCCTTCACTAAAATCTTTTCTTTTTTTAATAATGCCTCCATTAATTCCGGCGGATTAAAATGAAACTTTCCGGTTAACATGCCATTACGGTTTACCACCCGGTGTGCCGGTACTGTTGGTTGGGCAACATGTGCCGCATTCATTGCCCAGCCCACCATACGGGCCGAAAGTTTAGTGCCTAAAAAAGCAGCAATGGCTCCGTAAGAAGTAACCCTGCCCTTGGGTATCTGCCTCACCACATCAAACACATCCTGAAAAAAAGAGTATTCTTTTTGTGCCGGCAAATCTTTTTCCTTACTGATTTTTTTGCTTTTCATGTTGTGCAGTATTTACTGTTTTCGAATTCAGTAATTGGCTTCGTTTGGGTTCTGGTACTTTTTCAAAATGGTATGGACAATGCAGGCAACCGTTGCCACAGCAAAATCCTTTTGTCAAATGATATTTTTCGGTAAACACCACAAAGCCTTCTTTGTTAAAATAAAAATCTTCGCCTTCAATTAGGTTGTTCATGGTTCTGGTTGATTTTCAAATTCCTTAATCATAGCATGCAGTGCAACATCCTTGTCAACGGGCAAATCCGGTAACATAAACTTAAGATAAAAAATAGTATTGCTACCGGCAATATCCAATGCTTCGTAATGCGTTTTTATTTTCAGTACTTCGCTGTTGGATTGTGCATGTACATTGTTTAAATCTTCAACAAGCGGAATCTGGTAAAGTTCAATAACCTGTTTGGTAAACTGGTACAATTTGGGAGAGTCGGTTTTTAAATGAACCATTCCGTCTTTCGCCAAAATTTGCCGGTACAATCTTAAAAAAGCAGGATGTGTCAATCGCTTTTTTGCTCTGGATGTTCGCAATTGCGGATCGGGAAAAGTGATCCAGATTTCATCAATTTCTCCTGCCGCAAAATAATCAGGTAACATGGCAATTTGCGTACGCAGATAAGCGGCATTTTCTATGCCTTCTTCTAGACATTTTTTGGCACCGATATAAATGCGGTTGCCCTTGATATCAACCCCAATAAAATTTTTTTCAGGAAAAAGTTTTGCAAGTCCCACTGTATATTCACCCCGGCCACAGGCCAGCTCCAACACAATTGGATGGGGATTTTTAAAATGTGCCTGCCAGTTGCCCTGCATGCCTTCGGGGTATTCCTTTACGTTGCCAAAATTTTTGATAGCCGCAAAGCGATGTAATTTTTTTTGTGCCATTGGCCGGCAAAGATACAGAGGGGGGTAAATAATTATCAATCCACTAATAATTATTTGATTTATATTTAAATTTTAAAAAACTAGGTATTGTTAAATTCATAGCAAAAGTTATTATCTTAAATAAAAGTTGTAAATTAACGTTAGTAAAAGAAATGTGTGCCTAATTTTTTAAATTAATAATTAAACAACACATATACCTTAATTACATTTAGTATGATTAATGTACAAAATTCACAGATTTT
>JANPAP010000190.1:0-13445 GCA_031429975.1 Chitinophagaceae bacterium | reverse complement strand
ATTTACAATACTTTTTTGGGAGGCAAATCAAAAGCAATTGCTTCGTGTTCAAAATGATCTTTATGAGAGCCATCGCAAAATGGTTTGTTTTTAGAAAGGCCGCAGCGGCAAATTCCAACAACTTCTCTTCCCTGTAAATTATAATTCCCACCGTTTCTGTCAACAATTTCAAAGTCGCCTTCTATTTTTAAAGAGCCATTGTTGTTTACTGTAATTTTTGTTTTAGACATTATTCTTGTAGTTTTTAATTTATTGTAAAATTAACTACATAAATCCAAACAAAAATTCTTGTACTATTTTATTGCAACCAATTTTATTATGACTGCTTTTGAAACCGGTGTATTACTTTTTTCTGCAACACTGCTGATGGGCACCAACACATTTGTTTCGGGAAAATAAGTAGCGGTACAGCCCTTAGGAATGGGGTAGGGCACCACAATAAATTTATGGGCTGTTCTTACAATGTTATCATTGTAATTGTAAATGTCCACAATATCTTTTTCTTTCAGCTTGCGGTCAATCATATCCTGACGGTTCATCAATATCACTCTTCGTTCATTGTAAATACCCCTATAACGATCGTCCAATCCGTAAATGGTTGTATTAAATTGGTCGTGACTGCGGATGGTCATCATCAGTAATTCATCATCCGCTAAAACAGTTGGAGAAAATATTGCGATATTGAATTGTGCTTTTTTACTTTCCGAATCAAAATTTCCTTCCCGATTACAATTGGGCAAATAAAATCCTCCCGGATTACGCACCCTTTCATTGTAATTTTCAAAACCAGGAATACAGTTTTCAATATCAGTACGGATATGATCGTAATGTTGTAAATATTTATCCCAGTTTATGTTGGTTTTATTGCCCAATGTTGCCTTCGCAATATTGCATACAATTACAGGTTCGCTTAACAAATTATCGCTGATGGGTTGCAGTATTCCTTTTGATTGCTGTACCACACCCATTGAATTTTCGCAGGAAATAAATTGAATTTCATCCTGTACAATATCCTTGTCGCTCCGGCCCAGACAGGGTAGTATCAAGGCTTCTGTGCCATGTACCAGATGGCTGCGGTTTAATTTTGTACTCACCTGTACCGTTAGTTTGCAATTACGCAATGCTTCTGCTGTGAAATTTGTATCGGGTGTTGCCGATAAAAAATTCCCACCCATGGCAATAAAAATGCTTGCCTTTTTTTCATGCATCGCTTTAATGCTTTCCACCACATCATATCCATGTTTTTTGGGGCTGATAAAATCAAAATGATTATCGAGTGATTGCAAAAATTTTAGTGATGGTTTTTCAAAAATACCCATGGTTCTATCGCCTTGCACATTGCTATGCCCCCGTACAGGACATGTGCCAGCACCGGGTTTTCCAATGCTGCCTTTCAATAATAAAAGGTTTACTATTTCCTTAATGGTATCAACTGCATTTTTTTGTTGCGTTAATCCCATTGCCCAACAGGCAATGATTTTTGTTTTATTTTTTAATATTTCAGCTACCTGTTTAATTTCTTCCAAATCAATTCCTGCCAATTCTGATAATTGAAAAATATCCAGTTGTTGCAGATGATTGCTGAATGATTCAAAGCCTTCTGTATCTTTTTCAATAAATGTTTTGTCAAATACTTTTCCGGGAGATTTTTTTTCTTCATCCAACAATAAAATTTCAATGGCTTGCAGCAGCGGCATATCTCCATTAATTTTTATAGGCAGAAAAATATCAGAGAGGGAACTGTTGATTCCTAAAATTCCTTTCAGTTTTTGAGGATTGTTAAAACCCATCAAACCGGCTTCGGGCAATGGATTTATGGAAATGATGATGGCACCATTGGCTTTTGCTTTTTGCAAAGCAGTAAGCATTCTGGGGTGATTGGTGCCGGGGTTTTGGCCAAGTATTATAATGACTTCCGCTACATAAAAATCTTCCAACTTTACCGAACCCTTGCCAATGCCCAGCGATTCGCCCAAAGCAACACCACTGCTTTCGTGACACATATTGCTGCAATCGGGTAAATTATTAGTGCCAAATTCCCTAACAAAAAGTTGGTATAAAAAAGCAGCTTCGTTGCTTGTTCGGCCCGAGGTATAAAAGATGGCTTCATCCGGCGAAGTCAATGTATTTAAAGCAGTACCAATTTTTTTAAAAGCCTCCTCCCAGCTGATGGGTTGATAATGGGTAGCAGTTTCTGAAAGGCACATTGGCTCTGCAATCCGGCCCATTTTACCAATTTCATAATCGGATAATTTTGCCAAATCAGTAACCGAATATTTTGCAAAAAAATCAGCTCCAATTGCTTTTGTTGTGGCTTCATCTGCAATTGCCTTGGCACCATTTTCGCAATATTCTGCAATGCCACTGCGTTCGTCATCGGGGTCGGGCCAGGCACAACTGGGGCAATCGTAACCGTCTTTTGTATTGAGTTTATTGAGTGCTTTTAATCCTCGAAAAAAACCTGCTTTACCAAATACATGTTGCAAACTTTTAAACACTGCCGGAATACCGGCGGCTACTTTCATAGCTGGGCCTAAAGTTAATCCAGTAAATTTTTCAGGATTTTCTGCAGCTGGATTATCGTGTTTCATTAAAATTATTTAAATGAATCATTGGACTTTGTCTTAAACTAATTTAACTAAGTGCACAAAATTTTATATCAAAGTAATCCTTTCTTTTCCGGCGTAAATATTAAACTGGTCATCCTTTAAAAAGCCGATTAAAGTAATGCCCGATTCCTTGGCCAATTCAACCGCCAGACTTGATGGAGCGCCAATAGATGCAATTATTAGAATGCCTGCCATCGTTGCTTTTTGTATCAACTCAAAACTTGCCCGGCCGCTTAATAACAATATGCAATTGTTTAATGGCAATTCATTTTTCATCAATGCGGCTCCAATAATTTTGTCCAATGCATTGTGCCGGCCTACATCTTCTCTTAGCATGATGAAATTTCCATCTAAATCAAATAATGCACTTGCATGAATGCCTCCAGTATTTTTAAAATTAACTTGTTCCTTTTTTAACTTTTGTAGTAGGGGATAAAACACCGATGCTTTGATGTAAAGGCCTTCTGTAGCCTGGCTAAATTGAGTTACTGTTTGAATGGCTTCGATACTTGCTTTACCACAAATACCGCAACTGGATGTGCTGTAAAAATTTCTTGAAATGTTTGTTAATACCGGAACTGAGTTTTCTTTTAAAATTACCAACAGCCTGTTGCTATCCAATGATGATTGTTTGGCTTCTTCAATGGCCGATGCATTATTTATAATCCCTTCAGTAAATAAAAATCCAATTGCCAATTCTTCATCATTGCCTGGCGTACGCATGGTAACCGCAATGTTTTTTTTAATCCGGCCGGTTGCAGAGCTGTATTCTAATTGAATTTCCATGGGTTCTTCTACAACAACCCTGTCATCTATTTGTGATATTTTACCCGCAGTTATTTTTTGAATATTGATTAGCTCAATTGATAAATCGTTCATTCTTAAAATTACTAAAATAATTTCAGGGCAGTAAAACCAGCAAATTATCCATCAAATTTATTATTGAAAATTGATTTTAGTTAAAGTAAATTAGGTAGACAATTAAATAATTTAAAATGTTTGAAACTCTTATCAATTGTCCATCTTGTTTTAGTTAACTTTCCTTTTTAAAATAATTTTATGCGTATAGAAGCTGATATTAAATTAGGGTTTAAAGATGTAATGATTCGCCCCAAGCGGTCTACTTTAAATTCCCGTTCGGAAGTTTCGTTAAATAGGAAATTTCAATTTCGCCATGGCGAAAATAAATGGGAAGGTATTCCAATTCTTGCAGCCAATATGGATACCGTGGGTACTTTTGAAATGGCGTTGGAATTGTTTCAACATAAATTAATTACTGCTGTTCATAAGCATTATAGTGTTGCGGAATGGATAACTTTTATTGAAACTGCTCCTGCAGGAATTGAAAATCATATTTGCTTGAGCACGGGTACCAGCACTGCAGATGCAAAAAAGTTGCAACAAATTATTGGGGCATGCCCAACTATAAGATTTGTATGCATTGATGTGGCGAATGGCTACTCCGAACATTTTGTTGCATTTGTAAAAAGAGCAAGAGAGCAGTATCCTAACAAAATTATTATTGCCGGAAATGTTGTAACCGGTGAGATGGTAGAAGAACTTTTATTGGCTGGGGCTGATATTATAAAAGTGGGTATAGGCCCGGGTTCTGTTTGTACAACAAGGGTTAAAACAGGAGTTGGATATCCACAATTATCTGCAATTATTGAATGTGCCGATGCTGCCCATGGATTGGGTGGGCAGATAATTTCTGATGGAGGCTGTAAGGTTCCCGGCGATGTTACCAAAGCATTTGGAGGGGGAGCCGATTTTGTAATGTTAGGTGGAATGCTTGCCGGCCATACAGAAAGTGGTGGTGAATTAATTGAAGATGAGCATGGCAAAAAATTTAAATTATTTTATGGCATGAGCTCCGAAACTGCAATGAATAAATATGCCGGTGGCATAGCCGAATACAGAGCTTCGGAAGGTAAAACAATTAAGATGCCTTTTCGTGGGCCCGTAAACGATACGATATTGGATATTCTTGGCGGCATCCGGTCTGCTTGTACTTATGTGGGTGCATCGCATTTAAAAGAGCTTACAAAACGTACCACTTTTATTCGTGTACAGGAACAGCATAATGAATGGTTTAATGATAAATAGTATTGCTTTTATTTTAGCAAGATTTTAATTATTTAGTTGGATGCAAAAATTTACCTGCCCAAATATCAGCATTGCAAATATGGAGGAATGTAATGCAATACTGCAATTATTAAACAATGCCTACCGAGGAGAAACTTCTAAAAAAGGGTGGACTACTGAGGCAAATCTTATTGCAGGTAATTTTCGTACAAATGAGCAAAGCCTGTTGCAGACCCTATTACAGGAGGGAAGTGTTTTTTTAATTTACAAAACTCAAGATAAAATAACTGGTTGTGTAAACCTTCAACAACATGGCAACAAAATTTATTTGGGCATGTTTGCAGTTGAACCAACATTACAGGCTGCAGGTATTGGAAAAAAAATATTACTTGCTGCCGAAGAATATGCAGCATCAATAAACTGCAACTATATTTATATGACGGTGATTGCTGCAAGAATTGAAGTAATAGCTTGGTATATTCGGCATGGATACTATGATACTGGTGAAAGAAAACCCTTTATTGAAGATGCAATAACCGGCAAACATTTACAACAATTGGAATTTATGGTGTTGGAAAAAAAGTTGTTTGATTGATTACTTCATTATAACCATCTTAAAAACTCATTCTCATTTTTAATGTTACTCAAACAAAAAGTATACAATCATTTTTTGCAATTCATACTTGAAAAGGAAATGCAACTACAAAAAATTTTGGCCGATTTAAAAGAGAGTGGCAGTAATGAAACAAAAAGTACAGCAGGCGATAAACATGAAACCGCATTGGCAATGTTACAGATTGAACAGGCAAATGTTCGTGGGCAATTGAACGAATTATTGATTCAAAAAATTGCGTTTAAAAAAATAAAACCTGATTTGATTTCGACTGTAATATGCACTGGCAGCTTGATTATAACCAGCAAAGGTTATTTTTTTTTAAGTGTAGCATTGGGGAAAGTTTTGATAGATGGTATTTGGATAACGGCTATTTCACCTCAATCGCCTTTGGGACAACAATTAGTTGGGTTAACAGTAAACGATGTAGTTGTAATAAATAATAACCGTTTTGAAATAGAAAATATTCTGTAACTATTTTTGAAAGAATTATAAAATGTTGCTACAACCATTTTAAAAATCAAATTATTTTTTTATTACGATCTGTTTAACCAGCGATTCATTCCCCGTTTCAATTTTTAAAATATAATGTCCTTCGGAAAGATTTATTAAATCAATTGTTTCAGTTTGATTTAGTGAATTGGTAGTTTTTTGTTTCATCAGTTTTCCATCGGCACTAAATAATTGCAGGGTTGCTGCTTTGTTTAAATATGCTGCGGCGATACTGATATTGATAAATTCTTTTGCCGGATTTGGAAATGTTTTTATAACAGGCAGCTTTCCAAAATTTATCTGTTGCATAACACTGTACATGAAATTACCATCAGCATAAAATATTTTTAACCGATAATAATTTACGCCGTTTGCTGGATTGGAATGTACAAGGCTGTATTGATTTTTATAACTGTTGCTGGTATTACCAATGTTATAAAAATTGATATTGTCGGTACTGTGTTCAACAATATAATTTGTAATATTGGCCTCATTTGCAATTGTCCAGTTTAGCAAAATGCTTGCTGGTTGAGGCTTTACAGAAAATTGCAATAAACTTGTATTTAATATTACAGAACGCAAAACCAGGTGATCTTCCACTTCGCCCATTCCAAAATCTCCTCTGGCATCTTCAGGACTTAGTGGCACATTGGTTATCCGGAGTCTTAAAAATGTGTATCCTTTATTTGATTCAAAAGGGGGGAGGTTAGTGAAATTTAATTGAACTATTTGTTGCTGTGTGCTAGTTGGTACTAGAACCGATGTAAATTCAGTTGCATCAAATTCACCATTTCCATCTGTATCAACCCAACCATATAAATAAACACTCGATCCCGAATTATTGAAAACCGAAATTGTGGCCAATAAACTGTTATCACCCAAAGCCATTGATGGTAATGAAACAATTCCATCTTCATCATTGCCAGAGCCAAAATTTTGAATATCATCACCATTGGCCGTTAATGAACTATTGGGTTTTTCTTCAGCATCAATTTCAAGTCCGATCCTGATTTTATGTGCAGCTACAGCCGATCTTGCAGGGTTTAATCCATCATAACTTGCTGGAGCATCTCCATAATCATTACTATTAGGATTCATTGCAAATATAAAATGATTGTCTTTACTGGTGCTTGCTAGAGGAATGCTTTTATCAAATCCGGGTATATCTGTCATCCATTGTGGTGGAATAGAAGTTTGATCGGAGTGTATGGTAGTTCCAATATAAGTAAGTCCATTCCATTTGTTATAATGAAAATGTCCGGTGCCTTCTAACTTTCCGGTGCTTCCTAAATAATCATTATAATCTCCACCAATATAGGTTGCATATTTTTTTGATTGCAACCCATTTGCAAAAACGGTATAAGTAATATCCAATAAACCATTTGTTGTATTGCCATGAGTGGCTTGATAAAATGGACTGTAAGTAACCGAATTGTAAACCGGAAAATCGGTGGATTCACTGGTGCCGAATAATAATACATCACTGGTTCTTAAATCAATAACCAATCCTCCAACAATATCACCTTTACTTCCACCATTGTAAGTTGTAATAAACCCTGCAACTGCACTTCCATTTAATGGTATCTGCGAAAGGAACTGATCGGAGAGGGTTGCGTTAGCACCATGCTGCGGCTGTGCAGCACCGTTAGTGCCAGGCAAATCGGTTGAAAGCGTATTGCCGGCAACATAAAAATAATTATTGTCTGCTGCCACCAGTGCTGCATTTGATTTTGATGTTGAAATTCCTTCATTTGCAGAACCTCCTAAATAAGAAAATACAGAAAATGCGGTAGGTAATCCAACTGGTATTACGCCTACTAATAATTCTGTTCCTGAAATGGTTATATCAACAGCATTCACTAATGCTGGATATCCATTACCAGTACCATCAACATGTACAGCAAAAGCAATTTTTGTATTATCGGGAGTAGCTGCAATTGCAGTAAACGACTCGTTTGCAGAGCCACCCACATAGGTTCCCCATTCGGCTGTAGGCGTGGTTGAAGCTGTATTAATTCGTAAAATAACGCCTTCCATTCCGGCAATAGTAGCATCGGGTGCAGTTACTGGAATTATTCCTGTTGATAATGCTGTTTCTGCAATTCCACCTAAATAAAAAATATCATTACTAATGATAGCTTGAGATTGATAGGATAAAACATTTTTACCAAGGTTGGCAGAAATAATTCCATTATAATGCCTGGTAGCAAGGTTTGCAGAAAAAATTTGAACAGTATCCATTTTATAAACAACCAGCACTCTGTTATCAGGAAAAACACCCAATGCTACCGGAATGTTTGAAGTTTGTCCGGTGTATGTCCAGGCAGTAATTGCAGTGCCGGTTGCATTTAATCGGTAAAGAATTACAGATTGCTTTTTTTTACTTGCATTTAAAGCATAAACAAAACTGTTGGAAAAGCCCGGAGCAACCCCACTCATGTAAGCGGTACTAATTGCTTCGCTTGTTAAACCACAAGCATAAACTTCATTTAATTTATTGGCAGAAATTGCATATAAATATTCATCAAAAGTACTGGTGTTATTATGCATATATGTTGACCATGTCATTACAGGATCTATAACCAATTCTTTTGCCGGATTGAAATTTCCAGCGATTTCATATTTTAAAGTTTCGTTGTTATTTGCAATACAAATTTTGGTGGCGTAGGTATTTTTTTTGCCATTAATTATCTGATACGTTTCGGGGATAATTATTTTTAAATCCTCCTGCCTCATTTTAATTACGATTGCAGATTCTTTGTCGATACTGATTCCATCCTGGCCAATAAATTTCATTCTGATTTTTTTGTAATCAGTAGCTTTTTTTACCATCCAGTCAAATTCCAACGTTGCATTTTCGCCGGTATATAATTTTAAATCAATCCCGTTGTATACATTCTTTAAAATAATTTCATTGTAAATTTTTGCATTGATACAGCCATTGCTGTTATTGTAGGAACCGCTTATAGATGATTTGGATCCAGGCAAAACCCCCCATTTTGAATTGGCACCCGGAAATTTAATATCTACAATTTGGTGGCCAATAACCTTACCACATTCCCGCTGTTCTGTTACAAGTCTTAATTTATTTTTATAAACTCCCATCGAACCAAATGAGGTTCTAAAGCCATAAAGCACTGCTTTATTTCCAAACTGCCCCTCATTTTTTTCAAACCAAATTCCATTTAAAGTTCTGTTTGCATTTTTCTTTAGTTCTTTTTCATCTGTTTTAATGGAAGGGATTGAACTTGTTGATTTTATTTTGGAGATATCGAACTTGGGATTTTTAATTTGTGAAAATGCGGAATTCGAAAAGTGATTTATATAAATCAGTATAAATAAAAATGCTCCATTTTTTTTATTGAAAGACAAACTTAAAAAGCATGAAATTATCCTTGCGATGTAATAATAAGTTTTCATTAGAATAGTTTTCATAGAAAATGGGGTGTCAAAAGCTTACAGGGTATTTGCAAACTAATGAATAAATAGGATATCTTTTTAATTACAAAAACAAAGCCAACATCTAAGTTTGTATTATTGCTGTTGTAATTAATAATGTTGTAACGAAGGGAATTAAATTTTATTTTATAAGTGTTTTTACTAAAATAGAAAAAGACCTATTTTAAATTAATTAAAAAAATGTCGGTTAGTTTTAATTGATATTATATTTTATAATAACAATCTTGAAATAACTGATTTTAGCTACAAACAATTTCAAAATAAAAACTAATAAGAAATTTTACGCAGTAGAATCCCTCTTGATTGATAGATTTATTTTGAAATTTAAATGCGATTATTACTTAAAATTTGTAAAGAAATACTTTTAATTATTTATCCACATTAGTCAATTCAAATTTGTTAGTATTTCAATATGAAACCATTTTAGTGTGAGTTTCTTTAAAGTTATTAATTCCTACTAAGTCGGATAATAACTATTTAAATAATTCCATTTGTAATGGAATTTTAGAAGTTTGATAAGAAGGTTTTGCTTGTATTGGGGAAATGGCAAACACGTTTGATGCCTCATACCTGGATGCAATAATAATTTCAGTTCCGTTGGCATGTTTATTAAATAATTGCTGTACCAATTGTGGGTTATTGTTTTCTTTAGATAAATGAGAAAGCAACAAATGGCTTAATTGAGGTGATTTATATTTTGTAAATAATTCCAACGCCTGCAAATTTGAGATATGCCCTTCGCCACCAGTAATGCGATTTTTTAAATGCTGCGGATAACGCCCATTGTGTAACATTTCTTCATCATAATTAGATTCTAGAAACACGGCATTACATTGACTGAAATGTTGAATAACATCTTTGCAAACAATGCCAATATCAGTAATAATGCCTACCGTAATATCATTAAATTTTACAGTAAAACTATGGGGATCAGCAGCATCGTGTTTTTTACAGAAAGGGGTAATGGTTAAACTAAAAATAGCGATCGGTAGGTTTGCTGTAAATGGTTTTGAAAGATGGTTGATTAATCTTGGGCCATACTTTGCCGTTAGTGCAGTAATATAAACAGGGAGGTTGTATTTATTAGCCAATGTAGAAACGCCTTTAATATGATCACCATGTTCATGCGAAACAAAGATGGCTTTAACGGTACTCATTGAGAGCCCTAGCTTTCTCATTCGCTTTTCAGTTTCACGGCAGGATATACCCACATCAATTAAAACAGCATCTGTACTGTTGCCAATATAATAGCAATTGCCATTACTGCCTGAGTTTAAAGAAGTAATTTGTAGTGACATAATTGATGGATCAAAAATAAATAAGGCTAAGTTGGATGAAATGCAGTGGATTGGGTTCCTTATAATTTATTCCCTGTCTTTTCTTTCATTTCCAGGCTCGTCAACGGATTCCTTTATTTCTTTGGGATCGGTCATTTTACCTCTTTTGTAAATAATTAATCCATTCAAAAAGTTACGTAATAACTGGTCGCCGGCTTCTACAAATCCAGGCTGGTCTTCTCTTCTAAAAATATCACCCAAAGCCCCCCTTGTTATTTTAAAATCCACTAAAGCTAAAATTTCAATTATGTCATCGTTTTGTAAAGAGAGTGCTACACGTATTTTTTTTAGAATATCATTATTGCTCAACATGCTATTTTTTAATTTTGGGTTTACTAATAAGAGGGGTAAATATAAAACTTTTGAGTTACTGAAATTGTTCTTGTAAAAGTAAATAAAAACGGTTCGCTAAATACGAACCGTTTAAAATGATTATAAACCAAAAGCCTTCGCCACCGTTAGTGTATCATAGCAATCTTTAAAATGAATTACTTTGCCGGCTTCATTATATTCAAAGGTCATCAACCAATTGGTTGAAAAAAGTTTTTTGTTCTTTCTTACCCTTGCCTTCCAATGTCCGGTTACAGTTACAAGATTTGATTCTTCAAACAAATGTTCAGGTGTCATCTCAATTGTTTCTGCACTGCTGTTTAGTGTTTCAAAAAATGATTTGATATCATTTGGTCCATGAAATATACCGGCATAAGGAATTTCCTTTGTGCCCATTACTTCCCAAATACATTCCTTATCAAGTTTTTTTAAAATTGTAGGAATATCGCCTTTGTTAAATGATTGGTACATGTTTCGTACGTCCTCAATGTGCTGAATTAAAACTTCCATGATTTAAAATTTAAAATGTTAAAAAATAATTGTTCTTATTCATAGGTTATTGAATTAGTTGATCAATTAAAATTCAAAAAAAATAAATATTTTTAATGACCTAGTAAACTGTAAACTGAATCGTATTTATAGATTGATGATTGTTACCTAGTGGTCAATCTATAAAGAAAGTAACTAGAATATAATAGCGGATAGTAAGTGCTGCAAAGATAATGCTGCTATTGTTTTTATAAAAATTGAAAGCCATGTAGTTTTGCACATCAATAAAATTTAGGGAAAGCCTTAACGTTTTTATTTTAATTTTTCAGTTTGTGTAATTTTTAAATATTGACTTAAATAATTTAAAAATAATTACTTATTTGATGGCTATTTATCATTCAGTATATGAGGAAAACTATTGATCCAAAATAATAAAAATCTTTCCCTGTTAATTCTACCAATATCAATATTTGACAAGTATTTTATTTTGAAACTTTAATATTAATTAAATTTGACTAACTAAAAATAATTGTATGAAACCAATTTATCTGATTACTATATTTTGTTTAATTGCATTTTGTTCTTATGCACAAAATAGTAAACTTGCCTTAAAACCAGCTGCAAATTTACCATTGCAAAATGTTGAAATATCATGCGGAGAATGCAGATTTGGATTAAAGGGAAAAAGTTGTGATTTGGCAATTAGAATTAATGACAGTGTTTATTTTGTTGATGGCGCAAATATAGATTCTTTTGGAGATGCACATGCAAATGAAGGATTCTGTAATGCCATTCGTAAAGCAATTGTACAGGGGGATATTATTAATAACCGCTTTAAAGCTTCTTACATAAAAGTATTGGATGTAATTGATCCAAAAAACTAAATTTTCCTAAATTTCTATTGTAATAGTGCAACATATTATCAAAAAATAGTTAAGTTATTTTAGAAATATATTGATAAATAATTGCTGATGATTGCTGAATAATTTCGGGTAATTTATCAAAATTTTTACCTCTTGTCATGATTGTAATTACAAAAGCTTTATTGTTTATATAAATGATTCCAGATTCATGTAATTCATGTTCATCGCCAAAACGAGCTTCTCCAAACTTATGCGCCATTTTAGTTTTTAAAGGGAACCCTTTACTAAAACCATTTGTAAAATCACAGGTACTCAACAATTCTGTTGCATACTCCGAATTGGGAATTGTTAAGTAGGTGGCATTGTACAAGCAACGCATAAATAAAGTATATTCTCTTGCCGAAATAGGATAGTCCATCGCATTCCAATCTGGTGCACTGAGTCCAATGTCGGTAAATACTTTTTTAAATATTGTTACATTAATATTTTGATTTAGCAGAATCGTTGCATTATTATCAGAATATGAAATCATATAGCGAAGTAATTCCTTGATGGTATATTTTTTACCAAGCTCAATACTATTAGATATGAACTTTGTTTGTTGTTTACTTGCTGTTAGTGGCTTATCATAAAATATTTCTTTTTGTAAAGTGCCTGGTTTCTCTTCTTCCATTTTAAGAAAAGCAATTAATTCAGGTACTTTTAATAATGACCCTGGATTGTGCTTTTCATTTTGATCGTATCCAATCCAATCGGTATTGTTTAGGTTTTTAAGGTAAACAGATGCAGCACTGATATTGCCCGCTTTCTTCATTTCATCTAAATAATTAGTAAGGCTGTTTTTGATGGAATTGTATTTTTCAGATTCGCAGGTTGTTTCTAAAAAAAGTAGTGGTTTAATATAGTTATATCCCGAAAGCCTTGATGGAGTTGAGTTACAATTTAATTCATTCTGAATTGCAATGGGTGTTGAAATTTGATTTTCAATTACCGGTATTTCATTTTGATGGAAAATAAAATACGATATTACAATTGTAGAAATGATAGTAATTGGAAGAAAATAAAGGGGTACTTTTTTCTTTGAAAATAAAAACATGATTTTAATTTAATTGCTTATTAATATTTTGCAAAGCTAACTATTAAAAATATTGGAGCGGTTTATTTCAAT
>JANPAP010000189.1:0-11290 GCA_031429975.1 Chitinophagaceae bacterium | reverse complement strand
TTTTAAAATATCCTCTTAATAAAAAACTATGTTTTACAGCGTCCATATTATCGCTTAATCCTTTTGAACCAGCCTGTAAATTAGACATGGTTGAATCTAATTTTTCAGATAGATTTCCGGCATTTAAGTTCGTTGTAAATTGCGAAAACTCTTTACTGCTGGTTTGCAGGTTGGTTAATGTGCCTTTGATACTATTAGAAAAATCTTCATCGGATAACAGTTTGGTAAGAACCCCATTTCCGTTATTCATTTTAGAACTGAACTGTGCAAGTTGGGATGTAATGATGCCGGCATTATCTAAACTTGCTTTTAAACTACTCATTACATCAGCCATTTCAACCGGATTTTTTGAGTCAATAAAATCATTGTTTTTTACAGGGTTTGTTTTACCGGTACCGGGAGTAATGGCAAGAATTTTATCACCCATTAAACCATCCGAACTAATACTTGCTGTAGCATCTGTTTTTATAAACTGCTGTATTTCTTTCCTGATTATGAGAACTACCAATACGGAGGAATCTGTTAATAATTCAATCTCATCAACCCTACCAATATTAATACCCGAAAATCGAACATTGCTTCCTACCTGTAGACCGCTAACGGTAGTAAACTTAGCTTTTAAATGAAAGGTAGAACCAAACAGATTATTCTGTTTGCCAATAAAATAAATGGTGAATGCAAAAAGCAATAGACCGATTATAACAAACATGCCTAATTTCCATTTGTTACCTGATTCTTTTTTCATAGTTAAATTTTTAAATAATGATCAATTGAAAAAAGAGCGAACCCATTCGTCCTCACTTTTTTCCAATTCATTATATGTGCCAGTTGCATGAATAACTCCGTCTCTTAAAATCACCAACCTGTCTCCTGTTAGTTTTGCGCAAGCCATATCGTGTGTTATAATAATTGAAGTTGTTTTATTTTGTTGCTGTATGGATAATATCAATTCGCTGATTTCACGGGATGTGATGGTATCCAAACCAGTTGTGGGTTCATCATACAGAATGATCTCCGGTTTTAAAATTAGTGTACGGGCCAAACCAATTCTTTTTCGCATCCCCCCCGATAATTCCGATGGCATTTTATCAATGGCTTCTGCCAGCCCAACATCTTCCAGTGCCTTTAAAACAGCAGCTTCCACATCAAGGGTGGATAGTTTTTTTGAATGTCGTTTTAGTGGGAAGGAAAGATTCTCCCTCACTGTCATCGAATCATATAAAGCAGCATTCTGAAATAGAAAACCTATTCTTACTCTTATTGCATTTAATTGTGTATTATCTATGCTTGAAATATCGGTATCAAAAACACTGATTTCGCCACTGTCTGCTTTTATTAAACCAACCAGGCATTTTATTAATATCGATTTTCCTGAACCGGACTTCCCTAGCACCACCAAATTTTCCCCTTTGTTTACATAAAGATCTATCCCTTTTAAAATAACATTCGTTTCACCAAAGGACTTGATTAACCCTTTAATTTTAATTACCGCCATCGAATTGTCGGCAACTGGTTTTAGTGTATAAATTTTTTTTTCGTGTATCATAATTTATCAGAAAAAAAGATCGGTTATTTGAACAGCCAGCATATCAATAATAAAAATGGCAAGCGAAGCAGTAACCACAGCAGCGTTGGCTGCTTTACCCACACTTTCTGTTCCATTGGCGGCTGTATATCCCTTAAAGCAACCAATCATGCCTATAAAAAATCCAAAGAAAAAAGTTTTAATAGTGGCTGGTAAAATGTCTATAAAATCAAGTGAAGTAAGCACTTTTGATAAATACCGAAACAGGCTGATATCGGTATGAATATTCATACCTGCAAATCCACCAATAATTCCAACTGCATCTGCAAATATTACCAAAAGGGGCACCATCAATGTGGCCGCCAGAATCCTGGTAACTACTAAGTATTTGTAAGGATTAATAGCCGAAACTTCCATCGCATCTATTTGTTCAGTTACCTTCATCGAGCCCAGCTCTGCTCCAATACCTGATGCAATTTTACCTGCACATATCAATGCTGTTATAACCGGTGCAATCTCTCTTATCAATGACAAGGCAACCATACCGGGTAACCAGGATTCGGCTCCAAACTCGGCTAATGTGGGACGAGACTGTATGGTAAGTACCAATCCCATAATAAATCCGGTGATGCCCACCAACGGCAGGGATCTGTAACCAATCAGGTAACATTGCCTCATGAATTCTTTGAATTCATATGGCGGTTTGATCAGTTCTATAAAAAACCTGCCGGTAAAAACGGTTACGTTCCCGGTATTGGTAAAGATATTTTTGAGCGTGATGATCAATTGAATATTTTAAATGTTGATGAAATCATTTGCATGTGATTAATAAAGTAATAAATGATTGTAATTATGTTCAATTCTTTTAAATTTTGTTATTATGTAAACCGGTAATAAAAAAAGGCTACCCAACGACGGGGAAAAAAACGTAGTAATCCCGAAGATATCTTTGCTAAGGTCCCCGGCACAATGATCATTCTTCCCTTTAATGTTTTTCGAACGGCAACTTCACCCACTTTTTTAACTGGAACAGCCATTTGCATGCCAAACCATCCAAGCTTTTCTTTTGTATAAGCTTTAATGGAAGGCTTTGTAAATACCGGTCCCGGAGTCAGGCAACTCACACTGATATGTTTATCTTTTAACTGGTAACGCAGCGAATAGCTAAAGGAGATGAGGCCTGATTTGGTGGCAGCATATAAATTCTTTATCGGCATCGGTGCAAAACCAGCCATACTGGCAACATTTAAAACGTAAGAGGGAGAATTTTTCTCCAGTAATGGCAATAATGTTAACGTAAGCGCCATGGCTGATTCCAGGTTCAGCCTGATCATATAACGGAGAGAATCTAACGGAAGCGTTAAATAATCATGCTCACCTCCAAAGCCGGCCACATTGCAAAGTACTTTTAAATGAATATCCTTGTCAGTACACCATTTTGCAATTTCAACTGCGGATTTTTCATCTGCCAGGTCTAAAACCAGCAATTCTACATGAACAGGATAGGCTGATTCCAATTTGATTTTAGCTGCAACAAGGCTGTCTTTATGCCTTGCGATTAAGATCAGGTTGTAATTACGTTTTGCCAACGCCTCTGCAATAGAATAACCAATTCCTTTACTGCCACCGGCAACCAATGCATACGGTAATGCACTTGTGAATTGCTGTTGTAACATAGTATCGGTGTTTGTGGAATAGGATATCTGGGCAGTTGCACCCGGCAGATTGAAGAAAACAGTAAATAGCAATAACAACAGTTTCATAATTATTTAATTAATATCAACTACGCATATACGCTGATAATGCTAATATTAAAACGGTAGTTGTGGCATTTTATCATTACCCGCATTTTATTATTTTTCATTTTTCTGATCATGCTATTGTTAGTGTTAACAGGAAAACAGTATCGGTATTTGCAAATATGCTGTGTGGGATCCCCTCGTGCAACACCAGCATTTGCCCACGGCCCAATGTCAGGGTTTGTTCGGCAGTAGTAAATACCATTTCACCTTCAATAACCTGGATGCTTATACTACCGGCAGTGGTATGTTCTTTCATTTCAGTGTCCTTGTGTAATGCAATCAAAATAATCCGCATGATCATTGATTTGAAAAGCGTAATGGCATTCTGGCCACTTTTTTTCCATGTATCCTCCTGTTTTAGTTGCACAATGAAAGTGGTTAGGTTAATATTAACCAGGGGTGCATCAATTATCCGGTCACCATTTGGGCGCAGCGTGGTAGCATCATTTGATTTCATATGTTAATTATTTTCTTTGAAATTGAATGGTCATTGATCGATTTATCAGTTGGATATTGTTTTATTCTGCCAACTGTATGTTTAAATTCTATTTAATAGTTCCCGGTTAATGCAGTATACTTTAAATCAGCAATGTTTGAAAATCAATTACCGGATGAACAACCGGGATAAAAAACAGTAACAACACAGCAAGAATCTGCAATGCAAGGCCAGATGAATTGAAGTGAATTTTTTCATTACAATCCGTTTATTTTAACTGGATAATTATTACATATGCATATTTCTGATAGAACCGAGTAGCCCAAAAACCTGCAGCAGCCATATAATTACAAGAATAACAACCACGGCGTTTAAGATACTTTTGATCTTGCTGTCCATTGGGATAAAAGAATTTACCAACCAGAGTATTACCCCGACAACAATCAACACCAGAAAAATAGAAAGTATAGACATAATAATATTTTTAGAATGATAATAACAAAGTTGAGTTAGTTTGGGGGCCTTAGTGTTACATAACTTCAGAAATAAATTATATCATTCACACTTTATCCTGATAAGATTTGTACAGTTTTAGATGTTGTATTTAAAAAGGGAAATAGATAATTTAATAGGAGATATTTAATTCGGCCCTGGCCTGGTTAAAAACAATATGCACTCGATGGCTTAATAGTTTGATATTTTCGATGGAAGAAGCGCTAATACTTAATAGTTCCATTTCTTTAATTACAGGCTCAAGTATATTAATTCCAAGAACAGCGAAAGCCGATTTCATTTTATGAGCTATCTCTTTAATGATTAAGAAATTTGTTTTTTCTAACGCTTCATCAAGATTTGATAATTCTTGTTGGATCTCTGTGAAAAACAGATTAACTAAACTAAGTAGTTTTTTTTCATCACCCCTGGTTATACGATTCAGATATTCCATATTGCAAATATTGTCTGCTCTTACCGGAAGGGGAGGGTAATTAAAGAAGCCGGTTGCGTTGATAGCAAATGCTGTATTTCCTGATATTGCTGTGTTCGTATTCATGCTGCAAATCTTTGTCTTTTACTGCCGGATTGTATACAGGCTTTTGCCATAACCAGCATTGTTTCCAACTCAAAGGGTTTAACAATATAATCATCCGCACCAAAATGCAGCGCATCTGTTTTATTAATTAATTCGCTTAAAGTAGAACTGAAAATAAATGGGATGAATGAAATTGCAGGAATACTGATTAACAATTTTAAAATCCCGTGTCTATTGTTTTCCAGCATGGGCATATCACAAATAATCAGGTCGGGATTAAATTCCCTGGCTAATTCCATTCCTCTGGTTCCGTTATTTGTTGAAAAAATTTGATAGCCCTCTAATTCAAAATATTCTTTTAAATTCTCAAGAATATCAGTGTTGTCTTCAATTAATAATATTGATTTCATTTTGCCTGAATTGAGTCTGATTAGTTTTGAATTTTTGTTAAAGCAAGATAGATACCTTATAAAATATATCAGTTACATTACTTTGCAAATAAGTTGCATTATTCACAGGTTTTACTGAGTTGTAGCAGTTACTTCAACGCTTTTTTTAAATTTATTACACTAGTACGGCAGTGATTGTTTTTGTAAAACTGTTGCAAATAATAATTACCAACTTAAAAAAAAAGGCTGCACTTGCGGCAGCCCTAAATAAAATTTTAAATCTTTAATTTACGATTGGTTTTTTAACCGAATTTATCTGAAGTGTTACTACTGTTTGTGCCAACTTGCTACTGTTAGTACCATCCGCATCAACTGCATAAATAGCCCCGGTTGCTTCAGTACATTTCAACAAAAGAGCAGCATCTGTAATTGGACTTGTCCCCATACTTCCTACTACTGATGATTGATAAACATCGGTAATTCCGGTTTTTGACAGAATTACAAATTCACCTGCAAGACCAACGAATACTGTTGCCAGGTTTTGCCCAGCTGGATATAGTGATTTTTTAGCGGTTGTGTCAGAAGATAAAACTGGATTGGCATCCTTTTTACAACTGCACATTAATACAACCAGTAATAGGGCCGTAAGTGGGAATAATTTATTTAGTTTCATGATTTACTTTTTATTTGTAACAATCTTATCACAACTAAAAATTGCTTCCTTTTAAACAGGTATTATTACACAATTCAGGGAATGAATTGCATCACTCATAACTCATAATTCTTAATTCCAAACTCTTCACTCCTCAAATCTACTTCATATATCTTTTCAGGTCATATTCTATTGTACGGTAACTGAAAATAGAACTGATTGTTTTTGCCAGATGAATAAAAGCCGTTTCACTTTTTACAATATAATCGAAAGCCCGGTGCTGCATACAGTTTACTGCCACATCAATGTTATCCTGTGAAGACAGCATCACTACTGGAATATCGGAATCAAAATATTTTATTTTATCCAAAGTTTCCAGGCCATTCATTGCTTTTTTATCCATACCATTAAGCTGGTAATCCAATACAATCACGTCGGGATTATTATTTGGTAATTGTTGCAGGCAAAGTTCGCCTGTTGCAAATGTTTCAATGGCAAAATCGGCTTGTTGCATAAATTCTATTTCCAGCGTTTTTAAAAAAAGGGCATCGTCATCTACCAAAAAAAGTTTTATTTTATTTTCGTTGTTCATGAGTTGGTATAATTTAGTGTACAGTATGCTTCTTCTAATTCTTTATAAACCTGCAAATTTTATTCCCCGTTTTTTGTACCAGAAAATGGCAGTAAGAATTATTTGAAACTGATGCTGATATTTTATACTTACAGAAAAAAAAGAGGCTGTTTCATAAGTGTTTTTTTTAACCGCCGAGACGCAAAGGCGCAGAGAAATAAAGTTTATTCAACCTGTAAAAACTGCGTCTCTCCGTTTCTGTGGTTATTTTTTGGGCTTATAAAACAGTCTCTATATAAAACGTTGCGTCTTTAATTTACGATTGGTTTTTTAACCGAATTCATCTGCAGGGTTACCGCAGTTTGAGCCAGCATTCTTCCGTTGATGGAAGCACCTGTCTGTAAATTAATACCACTCTGGCTTAATATATTTCCTTCAAAATGACTGGTGGTTCCTAATGTAACTGCACCAGAGGTTTGCCAGAAAATATTTTTTGCCTTAGCACCACCTGCTAAAGTAATTTTCACTGTATTGCTCATGCTAAGAGTTCCTGCTATTTGAAATATCCATACATCAGTTGCACATCCAGAAAGCGTAATATTCGTAGGAATAACAAGTCCACTGGTCCATTTGTACAAACCAGCAGTAAGCGTTTTGCCTCCAATATTTCCGGCTCCTAAATTCAGAAAATTTGGATTAACACGTCCGGCTGCATCGGTATAGGCAGCTTGCATATTTAATACAGCAGTACTTAATCTGGTTGCGTTGGTGATTCTGCAAGGAAGTGGGCCAGCAGCATCAACCGTATAAATAGTTCCGGTTACTTCATTACATTTCAGCAACAAAGCTGCACCCGTAATGGGGCTTGTTCCAACATCTCCAACAACTGATGATTGATAAACATCGGTAATTCCGGTTTTTGACAGAATTACAAAATCACCTGCAAGCCCAAGGTTTACGATTGCCTGGTTTTGCCCAGCAGGGTAAAGTGATTTTTTAGCGCCTATTTCAGTGGAATAATTTGCTGTTGATTCAGAAGTTAAAGCAGGATTAGCATCCTTTTTACAACTGCCCATTAATGCTACCATTACAATGGCTGCGATTGGGAAAAATTTATTTAGTCTCATGATTTACTTTTTATTTGTGACTGATTTATCACAACTCAAAATTGGTTCCTTTTAAAAAATTATCATTACACAATTCAGGTAAATAGTTGTGTCATTCACACAATACAGAAGAAGTTTGGAATTAGGAACTAAGAGTTAAGAGTTAAAAATTAAGAATTAAAAATTAAGAATTAAAAATTAAAAATTAAGAATTAAAAATTAAGAATTAAGAACTAAAAATTAAGAATTAAAAATTAATGCCCTTTTTGACGTTTCGGTGTCAAAAAGGGCACTTTTACTGAGGGGGCTATTTTTTAGGCTTATATTTCGATTCATCCAACAATTTTTGCGCGTCTTTCATTTTCAACAAATCTTCGAGCGATGTTTCGGGATGCCGTTTCATGTACTGCTTCACGATTTGCCAACCGATGAAATTGCCAACCGCCCCAGGGGCTTCTTCGGCAATAATCGGCGCATTTGGGGCAGGCATGACGAGCTTTTGAAAATCTTTAAAACTCGTTGAATACATGAGGTTTTGCTTCAAAATCCGTCCCCACGTAAAGGCTTCATTGGCGTAAAGACCCTTCATTTGTTCCGCCGTATAATTGAGTTTTATACTATCGGGCGTCTTGGGCAGCAGACAATCCAAGACATACAATTTTTTACCATTGTGCAACATATAATCCAACAACCGATTGCCCGTCGGTTCACCTGCCACGTCGCTAATCAGCAACTCAAAAATACGGTCAACCAAGTAATCTCTACGAAATGTCCGACTGATAAAACGTGGATATTGCCCCGATTCGGCGAGTGATTCATATACAGGATAATCTTTACCTAAAAACATATCCAAACCTACGGCCACGGCGTTTTCAGTCGGCAAAACGGCGGCAAAATTATAAGCCGACGGCATGGTGTAAAGCGTCGTTGGAACGGGTTTATTCGGAAAATAGTGCTTGAAAAAGCGTAAACCTTGTTCGATTTCGCGTTTTTCGGCGTCGAGATTCGGATAAACTTTACCAATTGTGTCCAACATAAAACGCATCGTCGGGTCGGTCAAAAACTTACGCACTTCGTTGCGGTATTTGCCAGTAGAGTCCTTTGGGTCTTTCACACCAATGATTTTTTCAAAGTAAATCGAAGAAAATTCGGGCATTTCCTGTTCGATAGCGGCAACGGCGGCGGCGGTATTGTTGGTATCAATGCTGGCCATTTTTTGGTCGAACCGATTGATTTTCAAATCAACTTGAATACCGCTCACATCAGGCGTTTTCGGTCGGTCGTTGTCGTCAGAATTACAATTTGAAAAGACAAAAAGAAGGGTAAAAAGCGGGAGAAATAGTTTTGTTGAACGATTCATTTTGTTGTGTCGTGATTGTATTTGCAAATTTATTTGCACCCGTCCCTGCAAATTTATTTGCAGAAGCGCGTGGGTCAAAACTCACAAAATTCCATTGTTAAATTGTTAAAAATCAAAAAAAAATCAAAAAATACTGAGGGGTACAGCCGCCTACTAACGTTCGACGGCGGTTAAGATTGTTCAAAACAAAAAAAAACGCCTACAAAAAAACGCCTTTTCTCACGTTTTCTTTCGCACAATGCACACAGGCCGAAAGCCAATTGTCGCACTCGCTTTAGTCGGATGCTGAATTTTTCTAACGCCACATTGCTGATAAAAAGGCGCGTCGAACCAAGAACCGCCCTTAACAACTTTGTAATCGTCATACTTTTTGTAAGAAAATTTTGGCACAACCATATTTCTAAAATAGTCCTCAGCGAGGGCGTCGGGGTCAGATTTAAGCATTTCTTGCTTCGCTTCAGCCAATTGAACGCTATCAACACGATAAAAATCAGCCGTCCACTCGCCCACATTTCCTGCCATTTGATATAAGCCAAAACCATTAGGTGAAAATGTTTTCACAGGGGCTGTAAGCATATAACCATCTGCGAAAAGGAGCAAAACATCATAGTTGTAAGGCGTACTGATGTTGCCACTATTGCACATAAACTGCACTTTGTCCTCACCTACTTTTTTCAAAAAGGAACCAGCCCACGGAAAAATATTACCATCAATGATACGTTCATCTGGCGTTGGTTTTGGGGGTATTGTGGCCAAAGCCGCCAATTCCCATTCTTCTTCCAAAGGCAAACGGATGTCAATTTCATAGCCTGTTTCTGACAATAACCCATTGATTTGCTTGGTTTTCCACGCACAATACCGAACGGCTTGCGCCCAAGTGATACCCACGACGGGATATTGCGAAAAGGTAGGATGTGAAAAATAATTCGGAATCAACGGTTCGTTGTAGGCAGCATAAGGGAATTCGGTTGCCCAAATTGTAGAATCAGGCTTGTCGGTGTCCGAGCTTGTTGCCGTGTAAAAAGTGCGAAATTCCGCAACGCTTACCTCAAAACGGTTGATAAAATACGCATTGACCGTTGTTTTTCGCGGCCTGTGCATTTGCAGACTGTCCCAACCCGCGTGAAAGCCAAGCGTACAAGGCGTTTGATTGACATAAACAAAATCCTTTAATTCACTTTGTACTTTTTGAGGCAAAACCGACAAAGGAAGGCTTTGAGCAACCAATATTTGCGGAATGGAAAAAACAATAAAGACGAGAAAATAGGGCTTTTTTAACATGATTTGATGCACGTTTTGGTTAGAAATATAGTTTTTCCAAGGCTAAATTGTTGAATTTGGGTCAAAATACTGAGGGGTATCAAATGTCGTTTAATGAAAATATTTAAAAACGTCGTCGAGGTTAAAGCCTCGACGACGTTGAACTGTCCAATCTAAGCCTTCGTCAACTCCTTTGCTACCGCCCGTTTCAGACCCGCAATGAGCGTATCAACATCTGCTTTCGTGACGCACAAAGGCGGTAAAAGGCGAATTGTATTAGCTTCGGATGACGAGCCTACGAAGCATTTTTCTTCAAAAGCCAAGCGTTTCCGCAAAGCCGCCGTTGGAAAATGGAACTCAACGCCAATCATCAAACCCAAGCCGCGTATCTCTTTGACGCCTTCGATTTGCTTCAATTGTTCTAGGGCATATTCGCCGACGATGCGTGCATTTTCCATCAAATTTTCGTCTTTTATAACGTCTAACACCGCAATTGCCGCCGCACAAGCCGCATGAGAACCACCAAAAGTTGTCCCTAACATCCCGTGTTTTGCCTTGAATTTGGGGTGAATCAAAATGCCGCCGACGGGAAAACCGTTGCCCATGCCTTTGGCCATCGTGATAATATCGGGTTGAACACCTGCATGATTTTGGAACGCAAAAAACTGCCCCGAACGGCCAAAACCCGACTGCACTTCATCGAGAATCAGCACCGTATCCGTTGCGTGACACAAGGCTTGCACCTCGCGGAGGAAATCGCCGTCGGGTACGTGAATGCCGCCGACGCCTTGAATGCCCTCCACAATCACTGCCGCTACGTTGCCCTTCAAAATGGATTCGCTGACGGTGTTGATATTGTTCAAATCATGAAATTCTCGCTTGAAACCCGCGTTAATCGGCGCGGTCATTTTGGGGTCGGGCGTAATGTTCACCGCCGCCGACGTACGCCCGTGAAAGGCTTTTTTGAAGGCCACCACTTTTTTTCGGCCATTGTGAAACGACGCCAATTTCAAGGCATTTTCAATCGCTTCTGCACCCGAATTTATCAGAAACAATTGATAATCATCGCATTGTGAGAGTCGGCCTAATTTGTTGGCCAACTCATATTGCAACGAATTGACAATCGAATTGGAATAAAAACCGAGTTTTGCGATTTGTT
>JANPAP010000188.1:0-7114 GCA_031429975.1 Chitinophagaceae bacterium | reverse complement strand
ATTGCCAATTGCAATTAAGACATTCATTAAAGTTCCTAAACATAAATTGTGGATTGTTTTTTTGTCGGGAGTTTTTGGAAGTTTATTACCTGCCTATTTATTTTGTATTGCCGAAGAGGGCATTGACAGTGCATTGGCCGGAACCCTAAATTCTTTAACACCCATTTTTGTAATTATTAATGGGGCGCTGTTTTTTAAGTTAAAAACTCCTTCAAATAAAATTGTTGGCATAGCAATAGCCTTTACGGGCAGTGTTTTATTATTAATTAGTAAAGGGCATATGCAAGAAAGCCAACACTTAATTTATGTTGGTTTTGTAATATTAGCTACATTTTTTTATGGGATAAATGTAAATATGGTGGCCAAATATCTGCTTCAAATTCCGTCTTTACATATTGCCGCAATTGCTTTATCGCTAAGTGCAATACCTGCTATGTTTGTTTTAGTTTTTACTGGATTTTTTTCATTGCCGTTTAATCAACATTCAATTTTAATAGGCGCTTCTGCTGCTGTAGTATTGGGTATAGCAGGTACTGCAATTGCATCTGTATTGTTTTATATGTTGGTAAAAAGAGCTGGTAGCATATTTGCCAGCACCGTTACTTATGGAATTCCCTTTGTAGCTATTGGTTGGGGTATTTTATATAATGAAAATTTTGGGTTGCTCCAAACTGGATGTTTGGTAATTATTTTATTAGGTGTTTACTGGGCAAACCGTAGGGTAATAAAATAGCATAGTAAGTTTTACGCATTTTAAAATTCAAACTAAAAAACAAGCGACTGTTTATAATTGTCGCTTGTTTTTAATTTAAGCCTTAAATAAGTCTAAATATTTTCAATTCCTTTATTAGGAGGATTTGGCGGGACTGGTGGTTGAGGTGGATCGGGCGGAGACGCAGGTTCTGGGATATTTAAATTTTCAATTTCTTCAACAGCAGGTGCTAAAGGTGCCGGCGGAGCCGGAGGAGCTTTAAACGAAACTGCTGGTGGTGGTGGCGGAGGTGGTGGAGGCGCAATGGTTTTTTGCTTTACCTGCGCTGTTAACTGTAAAAATAAAATTACAGTACCTAAAAGCATCATGATTTTTTTCATATTAAATGTTTTGAAAAATAAGATGCAGGTTACTGAAAATTCCACATAAAAAAATCCCGCCTGTTGGCGGGACTGGTAGTTAGTTTTGGTAAACAGCTACTTTAATAATATTTGTTTTTAAGCATTTGGTATTAACATGACAGCAACTTTTTATAAAGCGCTGCATTGAACCTTTTTTTATTAAAAATATTTTTTTGACCCCAAAAAATAAAAAACTGGCTTATTTAACCAAAAAGGATTGTTTGTAAAACTGCAATTTATCAATTAAAAATAACCGGTAAATACCTTTAGCTAAAATAGCAGGCAGGGTCATTTTAACTGTCTTATCTACTCCATCATGATAAACCGGCATGGTAACAAGCAGTTGGCCAAAAGTGCTTAACACACTCATTTGATAATTACCTTTTTTTACGGCGGCAAAGCGAATAGTTAATTCCTTATCTGTTGGGTTTGGGTAAATAAAAATGGTATTGCCAACCTTGCCAAAATAAATCCTGAATACAGTTGAAAGATTTACGATGCCATTGGAATTAAATGATTTTATGCGGTAATAATTGGTGCCGATTAAGGGGTTGTCATCATTATACAAATAAGTACTATTGGCTATGTTCTGAAATGAATTAATTGTTTGAATGGTATTAAAAGTAAATCCATTTTCAGATTTTTGAACTTCATATTTTAAAATATCGGCATCGTTTTGTACTACCCATTTAATAGTAATGCCATCATTGGTAGATATGCCATTTAAAAAAACAATATTCAGTGCAAGTGGCGTTGTAATTGAAAAACGGGCTTTGTAATTATCGTTTCCGGCATTATCCAAAACCTGTTGCGTACAGTTATTTCCTACATCATCTCCATTTGCCTGGTAATATATTTCAATAATATAATCTCCGGTTTCTAAATTAGTAAGGTCAATATTTTGATTTACATTCTGTAGTTTTTGATCGCTGCTGGCATTACAGGCCCTGCCACCGCAATTGCTAAAAACGCTACCGTTGCAATTACAATAAATATCCAAATTAAAATTTGAGAATACTGGTGCTGTAGGCCGGTTGCCTTGCTTATATACTGTATAAAAGAAACGCCCATTGCATACTGTTGAGTTATTCGATTTTGAAATATTTATTTCGGCACCAATTATTTTAAGTGCAGCACTGTTTTTACCAAATACCCCTAAAATAGAATTGAAATTATTATTGCCAATAGCAAATGGGCCTGTAAGTTTTTGGGTGTTATAAAATCCGTTTGTACCATTTATATTCAGGCAAACTGCACTTCCCCAAATATCAAAATTTGCTTTTGAAGAAATTGAAATTATGCAACAAAATATTATGCAGTGTACAATTTTATTCATTGGTAAATAAATGTAGTGTTTGATAAAAGTGGCTTATAAATATATTAAATAATCCAACAATTTTGGAAACAAAATTTTTATAATTGGGTAAATAGTAAATTGCAGCAATATTTATATTTCATGCTGAGTATTTGTAAAAAAGAGCTGCAACAGTTTTTCAGTAACCTTACAGGCTATATTGCTATAATTTTGTTTTTGCTCGTTAATGGTTTATTCCTTTTTGTTTTAAAAGACAGTAACCTGTTTGATTTTGGCTATGCCAGCCTCGATCAGTTTTTTGATCTGGCACCCTGGGTTTTTATTTTTCTGGTACCCGCTATTTGCATGCGTGCCTTATCTGACGAAATAAAAAGCGGCACTTTCGAAATTTTAAGAACCCGGCCAATTACCTGCCGACAAATTGTGTTGGGTAAATATTTGTCCATTTTATTAGTATTGTTGTTTGTAATAATTCCAACATTTATTTATATCATCAGTATTAAAAATTTAAGTGCAGATGGTAGTATTGATGCTGGCGGTATTGCAGGAAGTTATATTGGTTTGTTTTTTTTGGCTGCGGTATTTGCCGCCATCAGCCTGTGTTGCAGCAGTTTTACCAGCAATGCAGTAGTGGCTTTTTTAGTTAGCAGCTTTGCCTGCTTGCTTTTATATTTTGGATTTAATGCGATTAGTAAATTACCCGTTTTTCTGGGGCATGCCGATTATTTTATTGAAATGTTGGGCATCAATTTTCATTACCAAAGTATGAGCCGGGGTTTGCTGGATAGCCGGGATGTGATTTATTTTTTAAGCCTCATCTTTTTATTTCTTTTTATTACAGAAAAAAAACTTCAACAGCGCTAAGTAACATTTCATGAAAAGGATGCTTAAAAAAATATTCAATAGTAACATTGCAATTCCCATTGTACTGCTTGTATTAATTGGCATTAACTGGGCTGCAGCTACCTGGCATACCCGGATAGATTTTACAAATGAAAAAAGATTCACCTTATCAAAATCAACCCAAACCATTTTAAAACAACTGGATAGAGAAGTGGATATAACGGTATTGTTAACGGGTGATATCAAGTCGGAATTTAAAAAACTATCCAACAGTACAAAAGAATTACTCGAAAATTTTAAAAATTACGGCGGCAATAAAATTCAATTCCGGTTTGAGTTACCGGGCGATGGGCTGAACGATTCTCTTAAAGCAGTTGTTTTTGATTCGCTGATGGCAATGGGATTACGGCCAACAAACCAACAGGTACAAGTTAAAGAAGGAGAGGGTAAAAATCAGCGGCAAATATTTCCGGGTGCTGTAATAAAATATGGCGATAAAACTATTGCCATTGATCTGTTGCAAGGCCAGGTGCAAAAAAATATTTTTAATTCGGATGATCTGCTCGACAAACAATCACTCAACAGTGCTGAGGCTTTGTTAGAATTTAAATTTGCCAATGCAATCCGCCAGCTTACTCAAAAAACCGTGCCTGTTGTGGCCTATGCTTACGGTAACGGAGAGCCGCCTTATGGCTTTTTGCCGGTAAATAATATTTTTGAAACGCTGGGGAAAAACTTTTTAGTTGATACGGTCAATATCCGTACACAACCATTTATTTCGCTGGAATACGCAGCAGTTGTACTGGTTAAACCTGTCGATAAATTTTCGGATGATGACAAATTTAAGTTGGATCAATATGTAATGAATGGGGGAAGATTATTGTTTTTTGTTGATGTATTATTTGCCGAAAGAGACAGCCTTCAAAATGGTGAACTGATTACATACTCCAGAGATC
This sequence comes from Chitinophagaceae bacterium, assembly GCA_031429975.1. GTDB lineage: Bacteria > Bacteroidota > Bacteroidia > Chitinophagales > Chitinophagaceae > Ferruginibacter. The sequence continues at coordinate 2,887 of JANPAP010000188.1, read as the reverse complement.
TTAATTTAAATGACTTGTTGTTTCGTTACGGAGCAAGAATCAATACGGATTTAATTGCCGATAAGCATTGCGATAAAATTCCGGTTGAAGTGGGAAATATTGGCGGACAAAAACAACAACAATTGTTGCCTTGGCCGTATGCACCTTTATTGCAACCGGGCTCCAGTCATCCAATAGTAAAAAACCAAGCCGATGTTTTAGGGCAGTTTGCAAACTCAATAGATACGGTAGATGCAGAAGGAATTACAAAAACTATTTTGTTAACCTCTTCTCAAAATGCATACACGTTGCCAACCCCTGCTAGAATTCAATTAAATAGTTTGCAAACCATTGAAGATGTAAATAAATTTACTAGAAAAAATATTCCGGTAGCAGTTTTACTGGAAGGCAAATTCAATTCAATGTTTGCCAACCGGGCAAGCCAGGCACAACTGGATACGTTGAAAAATTATGACCAGCAATTTTTAAAAGAAAGCGTATTGCCCGGAAAAATTATTTTAGTAAGCGATGCAGATATTGTTTTAAACCAGGTTTCAGAAACCATCGGCCCATTGCCCATGGGCGTAAACAAGTACACTAAAATTCAATATGCCAATAAAGATTTCTTTTTAAACTGTACCGAATACCTGGCTAATACAAACAATATTTTAGATGCCAGAGCCAAAGATTATACGTTGCGTTTACTGGATATTAAAAAAGTTGCTACACAAAAAGTTTTATGGCAGGTTATAAATATTGCCGGCCCAATTTTGTTGGTTTTTTTGTTTGCTGCATTTTATCAGTGGAGAAGGCGTAATAAATATGTGATATAAAAGTTTGAATTTTATAATCCCCTTAAATAATAAATGGATAATACACAATTGAAATACCTTGTTTTTTGTGCAGCGATAATTGTAGCGCTGGTTTTTGATTTGGGCTTATTAAGCAAAAAAAATAAAGTAGTTAGTTTAAAAACTGCTTTTTTGCAAACTGTTTTTTGGGTGTTACTATCCGTTGCATTTTGTGGGTTTATCTGGTACGATAATGAAGCCGGAAATGGCAAATTAGATGCAGTAACTTATTTCTCGGCATACTTGCTGGAATGGTCTCTGTCCATCGACAATATTTTTGTATTCATCATTGTTTTTAATTTTTTTGGGATTAAAGAAAAAAATTTTTCGAGGGTTTTGTTGTTGGGTATTTTGATGGCAATCATTTTCAGAATTATTTTTATTGCGATAGGGACCGTGCTGGTTGCAAAGTTTAGTTGGATAATGTATCTGTTTGGTATCTTTCTTTTATATACCGGAATTAAAATGTTTTCTAAAAAAGATGAAGAAGAATTTGATCCTGAAAATAACTGGGCTTTTAAGTTTATGACAAAGCACTTGCGTACAACCAATGAAGAGCCAAATGGTCAATTTGTTATTTTCAAAAACCATAAAGCATACTTCACAAAACTGTCGATGGTAGTGTTGATGCTGGGTTTTATTGATATCGTTTTTGCATTGGATTCCATCCCGGCCGTATTTTCAATAATACCCGATCCCAGCAAAAAACTGTTGATTTATTCATCAAATATTTTTGCAGTTTTGGGCTTGCGGAGCTTATTCTTTTTATTAAGAGGCGCTGCAAATAAATTCGATTTTTTGGAACAGGGCATTGCCATTGTTTTGATATTTATCGGCTGTAAAATGCTGGTTGCAAAATGGCTGCACATTCCGGTATGGGCATCATTACTGGTAATTGTTGTTTGTATTAGTGGTTCAATTTTGTATTCAATAAAACACAAACGAATTGGCATACCCGATGATTCAATGGATGCATGAACTAATTAAAAATTAAAACCTGGTTTGTATACAACTTCACAAATAGCAACCATCATCAATGCAAGTTTTTTGCAACAGCAAGAAGATGTAATTGTTGAACATTTGTTGCTGGATAGCCGCAAATTATTGTTTGCAAAAACAACCTTGTTTTTTGCATTGGGCAACAACAGGCGCTCGGGCAATTTATTCTTATCCGAATTGTATGAAAAGGGCGTAAGAAATTTTGTTGTGGACGATACGCTGTTGAAAGAAACTGTGCAAAATTTTCCGGATGCAAATGTGTTGCTGGTTAAAAATGTTTTACAGTCTTTGCAATTGCTGGTAACAGCACATCGTAAAGAATTTAATTTACCCGTTATTGGCATTACCGGCAGTAATGGTAAAACTGTTGTTAAGGAATGGTTGTATCAATTATTGCAGCCCGAATATAATATTGTTAGAAGCCCTAAAAGTTATAACTCTCAAATTGGTGTGCCTTTGAGTGTTTGGCAAATGAACAGTAACCATACACTGGGTATTTTTGAAGCCGGTATTTCGCAACCTGATGAAATGCAGCAGCTGGAAAAAATGATTGCGCCTGCCATAGCTGTATTTACAAATATTGGAGATGCCCACAGCGAAGGGTTTTTAAATATCCGCCAAAAAATAAATGAAAAACTCAGACTGTTTGTAAACAGCAAACTGTTAATTTATGGAGCCGATAACCCGGAGTTGCATGCAGCTGTAATTGAATTTGCAACTAGAGTAAAATCGAATAACGATATTCAATTATTTAGTTGGGGAGCCAATACCAGCAACGATCTTCAAATTATAAAGATTGAAAGATTAAAAAATCTCACCAAAATAACAGCAAAGAAAAAAGCTGCCAACAGCGTTGATGCAATATTGCAATTCAACATTCCATTTGTTGATGAAGCCTCTATTGAAAATACAATTAATTGCTGCTGTGTTTTGTTGCATTTAAATTATAGTAACGAACAAATTGCTGAAAGAATGTTGCAGTTACGCTCTGTTGAAATGCGGTTGGAATTAAAAAAAGGCATCAACAATTGCAGCATTATAAATGATAGTTATAGCAA
>JANPAP010000187.1:0-4308 GCA_031429975.1 Chitinophagaceae bacterium | reverse complement strand
CCTGATATTTTTAAGAGATGTGGATGGGATGCCGATTGTTATGAAAGAATCAGATCTGATATCCGGATAAAAAAAATAAAACGATTTTGTCCAGTCAATTTTTTTCAAATCAAATTATTTAGCCACTGATGAATTCATTAGTATACCTGATAAAGGGCCAGGTTACCATATTAAATCTGTTTTTATTGTTGCTGGCAATTGCTTTTTATTTAAACAAGTATCATAAAAGAAAAGCTGCAAAAACATTGCTGATACTGACTGTTGTATTGTTTTTACTTTCCGCTACAGATTATTTACCAAGATATTTAATTACTCAACTTGAAAATAAGTATCTGCCATTAGATGTTCCAAAACTTGGCATCATCAACGAAACATATTACATACATGTGTTGGGCAGCGGTAATAATTTAGACGACCGCTTACCACCCAATACTCAATTAGGATTAGTAGCAATAGGCAGGCTTGCAGAGGCAATCAGAATACATCGGCAAATCAGTAACAGTAAAATTATTTGCTCAGCCAATTCTGTAATTGGATTAGAAACACAGGCTTCAGTTACCAAAAGGGCAGCAGCTGTTTTAGGAATCGACACTGCCAGCCTGCTAAGATTGGATACGCCCTCAACTACAAAAGAAGAAGCCGAGGCATTGCATACTTTGTATGGAAATAAAATAAAATTGATTATTGTTACAGATGCCATGCATATGCCAAGGGCATTAAAATATTTCTTAAAAGAAGGGTTTGATGCTATAGCCGCACCTACCAATTACCGGGCTCCAAAAGGGCCTGCTAGTATTGGTTTAAAATTTTGGCCAAACATAAATAATATCAACCTTACCGATCTGGTACTTCATGAATATCTTGGCACTTTAAAATCTGCTTTTTAATTACTTTGTAATTTCCCTCTAAGTTTTTCTGCAAGTATAATTTTTTTCCTTCACTTATTTTTTCCTCTCTTTTACTTCGGGTGCATTTAAAATTGTCGCAAGGGTTGCCAACCTTGGGTAGGTTCCTTTAAACCAAATACGCTTTATAAAAGGTTGGCAACCCTTTATTGAACTGCGACAATTTTAAATACACCCTTTACTTCCTACCTTTAACTTTTTAAAAACTAAATTTCCTTTTCAACAATGATTAGAAATTAAAATAGTTTTGAAAATTTAACCCCCAAAAAATTATCACTGAATTTTATATGAGCGAAAAAATTTGGCTTTCTTCACCACACATGGGCGGCAATGAGCTGGTTTATGTAAAACAGGCTTTTGATACCAACTGGATTGCACCATTGGGGCCACATGTAGATAATTTTGAAAAAGATCTGTATACGTTTACCCAAACCAAGGCTGCTGCTGCATTAAGCAGTGGTACTGCTGCAATTCATCTTGCTTTAATTATGTTAGGTGTAAAAACCGGCGACGAAGTAATTTGCCAGAGCTTTACATTTTCAGCATCCGCCAATCCAATAGTGTATCAGGGAGCAACACCGGTATTTATCGATTCGGAAAAAGAAACTTGGAATATGGACCCGGTACAATTACGGATTGCCATTACCGATCGGATGGCTCATGGCAAAAAACCAAAGGCAATTATCCCGGTACATTTATATGGCATGCCATCAAAAATGAAGGAGATAATGGCTATTGCCAATGAATTTAACATACCGGTAATTGAAGATGCTGCTGAAGCTTTGGGATCAACAATTGATGGAAAGCCATGTGGAAGTTTTGGCCAGATGGGCATCCTGTCTTTTAATGGTAATAAAATCATCACCACTTCGGGAGGAGGCGCTTTAGTTTCTGAAAACGATTTATATATTACCCAAGCTCGTTTTTTAGCAACACAGGCAAGGGATACAGCTCCACATTACCAGCATTCTCATATCGGGTATAATTACCGTATGAGCAATGTGTGTGCTGGTATTGGCCGTGGACAGATGGAAGTACTGCCAAAGCGAATTGAACAGCGCAGAGCCAACTATAATTTTTACACAAATGCATTAAAAAATATTGCACCCATTAGTTTCTTATCCGAGCCAGAAGGGTATTTTAGCAACCGTTGGCTTACCTGTATACTGGTAGATCCGGACCTTAGCAAAAATGATGTTACAAGGGAAACCATCCGGCTGGCCCTCGAAAAAGAGAATATTGAAAGTCGACCCATGTGGAAGCCAATGCACCTTCAACCTGTTTTTATGAAATATCCGTTTTATGGCGATGGAACGTCGGAGCGTTTATTTGATACTGGTTTATGCCTTCCATCGGGAAGTAATTTAACGCAGGTTGATTTAGAAAGGGTTATTGCTGGTATTCAACAATGCTTTGAATAATTTTTTCATGTGATTATTTTGTCTTCCTAAGTGTAACAGGGGCAAGGCTGAGGCAGGTGGCAAACTGACTCGGGTTTAAAACCAAACAGATAAATTTTATTAGCGTAGACTTGTATAAATTATGAAGTCAGCAATTGAAAAAAGCCAAAGATTTTTGTAGAATGTCCATTTTCATTTACAGTCGGCTCTCCTATTACTCGTACTGATATCAACGTTTTTTTGGCAGTTGTAAATGGAACAATTAAATCAAATGGTTGGTTATTGTTCAGTGCATTTTGATAGGCTTCAAAAAACACCTTTCTGTTGTCAAAATCTGCGATATAATTTAAAAAACTATCAAAGCCAGGCTCATATTCATCGGGCATTTCAAGTAATTTTTTTGTTACTTCACTCCATTTAATAAAGTGAAAATTAATATCTGCCAGCCACCAACCAATATTGGCAATAGCGTTCGTACGGGCCAGTAATTGCGCCAGTTCCTCTTTTTCGCTTTGTGCAATATATTCCTGTGTTACATCCTGTATGGTACCACCAACAGCAAGTCCATATCCTTCTACCGGGTAAATTTTACCATTTAATTTAATATGCTTTTTTTCTCCGGAAAGCAGAAGGATTTTGCATTGGCAATAAAACGATTTTTTATCTGCAATGGCATTTTTTAAAATTTGAGATACAGCAATTTTATCATCAGGATGAATCATTTTTTCGAAATCAGGTTGATAAGCTCCGATGGTACTCGTCTCTATTCCGAGTATCCTGTATAGTTCTGCCGACCACTGTTCAACTCCTGTATCAATAATCCTTTCCCAACTGCCTATACTCCCAATTTGCTGAGCTTTTAATAACCCTGCAGCAAGTTGGCTAAGTGCTTTATTGGTTTGGCGCTGGTGTTCGTAATAATGCTTTAAGTTGTTCCATGCTTGCCGGAATAAAATTATAAGAAATAAAAAGAATGCTAACAATGAGCCTGCAACAGAAACTATAAAAAGGGAGCTGGCTTTTTTCTGCTGTTCCAATCTGGTATTTCGTAACAATACTGCACTTGTTTTTATATTACTGATAATTGATCTTACCGTATCCATATAGCGCTTACCTAATCCTGACGCTACCAGATTGGAAGCAGCCCTGGCATTCCCATTCTTTCGTAAAGAAATGGTAGTATCGGAAAACTCCATTCGTTTGTTTATATAATGCTGTAACGAATCGATTTGACCTGGCTGAAAATGTACTGATGAAACAACGAATCGCAAATAATTTACTGCCCGTGCTATTCTATTTCGTGACAACCCAAGACTATCAATAAAAATATTATCCCCGGAAATTACATACCCACGTGACGCAGTTTCGTAATCTTTTACAAATGATATTGTTTCTTCTGATCGTAGTATTATTTCATTTGCATGCTGTAACTGTTCATAAGCTGCATTTTCCTTTATCCTGTTGTTATAAATGAGGTATAGGAATCCTATAAATACAACGAACAATGCGGCAGTTTTAAAAAATAAACTCCTGAATCGGGCCGATAATTCGCTGTTTGGATTATTGGAGAAAATATCATAGTCCTTTTTCATTGCTTAGAAAATACTATTGTTTGGTTTAATGGATATTTAGATACTTGAGGGATAAAAGTATTAATAAAAAATTGTTTTTAGCCTAACATCTTAAACTCGCCTTTTTTAGCGCAGCGATTAATTATAATTTCAAAGAACGGATAAACATACCACACTAGGAAGTTTACTTGCTTTAATTCAGTTTCGCTGGGCGGCCAAGCAACCCTTGGTTGTATACCCTGCTTGTTGATGATTCCCATACCCATAAAGAGGTAAGCAGGGAAATGATCGGGCTTGCAATGGAGAAGGAAAATATTGAATGCAGGACATTGTGGAAACCCATGCACCTTCAGCCTGTTTTTGAGGCCTACCCTTTTTACGGAGATGGTACTGCTGAAAAATTATTTCAAACAGGATTATGCCTTCCATCCG
>JANPAP010000186.1:0-9635 GCA_031429975.1 Chitinophagaceae bacterium | reverse complement strand
GTGGTGCGAGCCGGGGTTGAACCGGCGACACATGGATTTTCAGTCCATTGCTCTACCAACTGAGCTATCACACCATCCTTATCCGTATTTCGAATTGGGCAGCAAAAATAAGGGAATCTTTTTTTAAATAATCAATTATTGCTAAAAAATATTGATTGTAAAAAATGCTAATTGCCGTAAACACTTAAAAATTTTATCCGCATTATTTTTAGTTGCTCCCAGGTAAAACTGCTGTCGGCCAATTCTTCCTGGGCTATTTGCAAACTGCTGGTTTCGCAGGCTTTAAAATAATCAATAATTTCTTCCTGCTCATATTCATCTACCAATTCATCAATGGCATAGTCTAAATTTAATTTGGTACCACTGGCTACAATGGTTTCCATCTCTTCCATTAATTCTTCAATCTTTAAATCCTTTGTTTTGGCAATGGTTTCCAACGGGATTTTTTTATCTACATTTTGAATTATAAAAATTTTATTGTTATTTCTATTCACCACGCCTTTAATTACAAAATCATCGGGGCGTTCAATATTATTTTCTTCAACATAGGCAGCAATTAAATCAACAAACTGTTTTCCGTAACGCATTGCCTTTCCTTTGCTCACACCCTGGCATTTTTCTAATTCGGCAATGGTTATGGGATACATTGTTGCCATATCTTCCAAACTGGTTTCTAAAAAAATAACAAATGGTGGAAGATTTTTTTCTTTGGCAACTTTTTTTCTCAGGTCCTTCAGCATTTCTACCAGCTTCTCGTCGGTAGCAGCACTGGTTGCCGCTGCAGAGCTGCCTTCTTCATCATCTGCATCTGCACCTTCAAATAAATTATTCAATATAATTTTAAACGAAACCGGTTTCTTAATAAACGCTTCTCCCTTTTTTGTAAGTTTTAAAACACCGTACTCTTCAATATCTTTTTTTATAAACCCTTCCAATATTATTTGGCGTAACAAAGAGTTCCAAAAATGTTCATCCCGTTCTTTTCCAATTCCAAAAAAATCCCTTTCATCGTGCCTGAACATTTTTACCTGAGGGTTGGGTTTGCCTCTTAAAATATGCATCAGGTATTGCATGGTAAATTGTTCATCCAGTCCTTTAATAACGGTAAGCGCCTGATGTGTTTCAGTTTTTGCTTCCAGCTGTTCTTTAGGATGGTTGCAATTATCGCACATTTTGTTGCATTGCTTGCTTTCGTATTCTTCGCCAAAATAGTTGAGTAAAATTTTTCTGCGGCAAACAGCTCCTTCGGCATAAGATACCGTTTCGCCAATTAACTGGGCACCCACTTCTCTTTCGCCCAGTGGCTTATCCCTCATAAAATGTTCCAGTTTCTGCACATCTTTATGAGAGTAATAAAGTATGCAACGGCCCTCTAAGCCATCCCTGCCTGCACGGCCGGTTTCCTGATAATAATTTTCGATGGATTTGGGAATATTAAAATGTATCACAAACCGTACATCCGGTTTATCAATACCCATTCCAAAAGCAATGGTGGCAACAATTACCTGCACATCTTCATTTAAAAAAAGATCCTGTCTTTCTGCCCTTACTTTGCTATCCAGGCCTGCATGGTAGGCAACTGCTTTTATATTATTAGCCATCAGTACATCGGCCAGTTCTTCGGTTGTTTTTCGGTTTAGTGTGTAAATGATGCCGCTTTTATTTTTGTTTTGCGCCACAAACCGTACAATACTTTTTACGGTTTGTTCCTTTTGTATTTTTGGCAAAATTTCATAATAAAGATTAGGCCGGTTAAAGGACGAAATAAAAATCTGTGGTTTTCTTAATCCAAGATTTCTTAAAATATCACTCTGCACTTTTGGGGTAGCGGTTGCCGTTAAGGCTATCATTGGAGCGGTAGGGTTTATTTTTTCTATCATTTCTCTAAGCCTCCGGTATTCGGGCCTGAAGTCGTGCCCCCATTCTGAAATACAATGGGCTTCATCAACTGCAAAAAATGAAACATGGAGCTCTTTAAAAAATGCAATGTTTTCTTCCTTGGTTAAAGTTTCGGGTGCTACATACAGCAGTTTTGTTTTGCCCGATAACAAATCGTCTTTTACAATTTTTTGCTGTCCCTTATTTAAAGTGCTGTTTAAAAAATGAGCAATATTATCCTGACTGCTGTAGCTTCTTACCAGGTCAACCTGGTTTTTCATTAATGCAATTAATGGCGATACGATAATGGCACAACCATCACAAATGAGGGCAGGTAGCTGGTAACATAAACTTTTACCGCCGCCAGTGGGCATTATTACAAATGTATCGTTACCGGCAAGCAGGTTATTAATAATGGCTTCCTGCGGATCTTTAAATTTATTAAAGCCAAAGTTTTTCTGCAGTTGTTCGGAAAGATTGTATTTAATTTTTTCTGAAGAAATTCTTACGGAATTCTCTTTTATTTTGGAAATAGTTTTGCTGGGTTCTGTGCTGGGTAATTTTTTTGGTTTTGCGGTAGCCATAGTGTTCTGCTCCTTAATTGGATTTTAAATAAATGTTGGAAAAAATTTCAGGATTGATAATATAAAAATTACCTGGTTTTTCAATTTTGTAATAAGTAAAGATACTTGAATATACCAGCAATTTAAAATATTAACAGCCTTGTTAGCTTTATTAAGGTAGTTAAAAAATATTAAAAAGAAGGCTGTTTTATGGTAATATTCAATCTCTTTGAGAAATGAATGTTTTAAACTAGGTTTGTCATTGTTAACCCTTAATTAAAACAGGCTGCTTATAAAATTATTTTGCGCTGGCTATGTTGATGTTAAGATATATTTTACCAAAAAAATAGATGCCTTTTTTACAATGGCATTTTTAAAGGTTTGAATTGAACTTTGATATGAATAAGAATAATTATGTAGCTATAATGGCAGGTGGTATTGGCAGCAGGTTTTGGCCAATGAGCCGTACCGACTTTCCCAAACAATTTTTAGACATTCTTAATACCGGCAGAACCCTTATTCAGGCCACGTTTGACAGGTTTTCATTATTTATCCCAGTTAATAATATTTATATCGTTACATCGGAACAATATAAAAATATTGTTATTAGTCAATTGCCCGATTTACCTGTTGAGAATATTTTGTGTGAGCCCTCCCGTAAAAACACAGCTCCTTGCATTGCATATATTTCCTACAAACTGAGACAGATTAATCCGGAAGCAAATTTAATTTGTGCCCCATCCGATCATATTATTTTAATGCCGGAAGAGTTTCAAAGAGTTTGTTTGGGCGCACTTGAATTTACAGAAAACATTAAAGGCTTAGTTACACTGGGTATAAAACCTTCTCACCCAAATACCGGTTATGGTTACATTCAGTACGATCAACTGCAGGTTAGTGATAATGTTTATAAAGTAAAAACCTTTACCGAAAAACCAGATTTGGAACTGGCTAAAACTTTTTTATCGAGTGGCGATTTTTTATGGAACGCCGGCATATTTGTATGGCAGATAAAAAATATCATTACAGCATTCGAAAATTTTTTACCCGAAATGCATGATGTTTTTGATGCTGAAAAAGCATTTTTTAATACGCCTGATGAAGCCGCAGCAATTGACCGGATTTACCCACAATGCGTAAATATTTCTATTGATTATGGGGTGATGGAAAAAGCCGACAATGTTTATATCATTCCTGCTGCTTTTGGTTGGAGCGATTTAGGAACATGGGCCAGCGCTTATGATAATCTGGAAAAAGATTATCTTGAAAATGCGGTTGCAGGAAGCAATGTTATCATTATTGATGCCACTAAAAATATGGTACATGCCGATAACGATAAACTGGTATTGATTCAGGGATTGGATGATTTTATTGTGGTAGATACAAAGGATGTATTATTGATTTGCAAAAAAGATAAAGAACAGGAAATAAAAGAATACGTGGCTGAAGTAAAGCGTAATAAAGGCGATAAATTTTTATAATTATTTTTAGATGGTTTCATTTTTACATTAAAAAGTACAAATACTTTTTTTGATTAATTAACGTTAATTAATCAACCCTTTAATTAACTCAATTTAAAATTGTAAAATTGTATGAGAAACTTTAAACCCTTTTATTTTATCTTATCTCCATTAATCATGATAAGCGCCATCGTACTATTTATCCTTGATGGTTTTAATGTAAATGTTTCTAAAATAACTACCTATAATTTAAAAGAATTGTAACGGTTTAGTTTTTAAAAATATCTGCTACAAATTAGTTTTACATACTATAAGGTTTTTGTATTCGTTAATTGTATAAGCTTTCTGCTTATTTATTAAACTTATAAAATTATTTATTATGCAAAAACCAATATTGATAGCACTGGCTATACTGTTGTTTTTGCCAAATTTATTTAATAAAGATCTCCATTCTTCTTCCCAGTTTTCTAAAAAAGAAAATTTCGATCCCCGACTTTCAACTTTAAAAAGTTTGCAGGCGCTTGAATTGTTTGCTGATAGCATTGCCAATTCAAAAAACATCCAGTACAATAGTTTTGCTTATGTTGAATTGCTGGAAACAATTATAAAAAATAGATTTTATCATGGCTTTTCGCATTTTACTTTAAGTGAAAACTGGATTGCTGCAGTAGCAGGAAAATGGCTTAAAGAAGATTACGCCTGTAAAGTACAACCCGAAAAAATACTGCAACATAACAATGCGGCCTGCTCTCAACAAGCAATTGTACTGATGGCATTATTAAGAAATAAAAATATTAGTTACCGAAGCGTTGGCTTTCCACATCATTATGCAATGGAAGTTTTGATTAATAAAAACTGGCATTTTTTTGATGCCGATATGGAGCCAATTATTTCAGAAAAGGAAAGGCTGCTATCAAGTTGGAGTCATCAAAACGATAAACTTAAAAAATATTACGATCCCCGGCATTTTAGCGATCTCGATTTTAAATTTGGTACCGGGTTAACGGCTACTACAGGTTCCATCAATGAAATACCGGCCTTTAATGCCACTGCTTTTCATATCATAACCGGTATCCTTTCAAAACTACTTTTCCTTATTCCGATATTGTTAGTTTTTTACGCTCCATTTACTTTCAATTTTTCAAGCAGCCCAATTCGTTTTAAATTAAAAAAAGAAACGCCATCCCTGGCAGTGTAATCTTATTTTTGATTTTCTTTACAGCAAATTTTTTAATCAATCAGTAATTTCTGTCGATTAAAAACAACTGTCATTTCATCAATAAAAAATTGAAAAATTGAATCCCGTAATTAACAGCAAACTACCCCATGTTGGTACAACAATATTTACTGTAATGAGTAGTTTGGCTGCTGAGTACAATGCCGTAAACCTTGGGCAAGGTTTCCCTGATTTTATGATGAATGAAGCGTTGGTAAACCTGGTGAATAATGCCATGAAGAGCGGTAATAATCAATATGCCCATATGAATGGATTGCCATTGTTACGGGAACGTTTAGCCGAAAAAGTAGCGGCACTTTATCAAACAAAAATTAATCCTGATACTGATATCACCATTACTCCGGGTGGAACCTATGCCATTTACACAGCGCTTACAACCGTGTTGCAGCCCGGCGATGAAGTAATTGTTTTTGAACCGGCATTTGATAGCTATATACCTAATATTGAAATTAACGGGGCCATCCCTGTATTGATTCCATTAAATTTTCCTGATTATTCGATTGACTGGAATTTGGTTAGACAAAAGCTTAACGCAAAAACCAAAATGATTATGTTGAATACACCGCATAATCCTACAGGTAGCGTATTAAGTAAATACGATCTGGAACAATTAAACAGTATTGTAAAAAACACTGGCATATTTATTTTGAGTGATGAAGTATATGAACATCTGATATTTGATGATAAAAAACATGAAAGCATATTAGCATATCCAGATCTTTTTGAAAGAAGTTTTGTGTGTTTTTCTTTTGGCAAAACTTACCATTGCACCGGTTGGAAATTAGGGTATTGTATTGCTCCCCCAGCATTGATGAAGGAGTTTAGAAAAGTACACCAGTTTAATTGTTTTAGTTGCAACAATCCGTTGCAACATGCGCTGGCAGCATTTATTGAGCAAAAGCAACAGTACCTAAATTTGGGGAAAGAAGTGCAGCAGCAAAGAGATTTTTTTCAGCAGTTAATGGCTCAAACAAAATTTACTGCATTGCCAACTTATGGCAGTTATTTTCAATTGTACAGTTATAAAAATATAACCGAAGAAACTGAAATGGATTTTGCAATAAGGCTTACAAAAGAATATGGAGTAACCACAATTCCTGTTTCGGTTTTTTATAAAGAGCCCGTTAACAACCAGGTGTTGCGTTTTTGTTTTGTAAAATCTGAGCAAACAATTACTGAAGCAGTAAACAGACTGATGAAAATTTAACTCATCAAAAAATTACCAAACATTTTTAGGACAAGTGTCGCCATATTGATTGCCAATTAAAAATCCAATTACAATTTCGTGGGTTCCTTTTGTGTAGTTATTTAAATTTGATGTGGTATAATCATACGCATATCCAAAATTAAATGTGCTGGAAACATTAAATCCAACCATGGCTGCAATGCCATCATTATGCCGGTAACTGGCACCCACCCATAAAAAATCCTGATATTGCAATTTGCCATTTACTTCAATCTGCACCGGTGCAGGTTGTACAAATTTTATCAGCACCGATGGAATAAAATTAAAATTATCGCCAACCAGGTATCGTTTTCCTGCGGTTAAAAAAATATGAGGTACCGCTTTACCATCGGTTTTCCTTACCGTATTACTTGCAAATTCAATTTTTGAAGGCATGATTTGCAGTGCAGAAAGACCAATAAAAAAATCAGCTGAATACAAGTAAACACCGGCATTCATATCAAACCTGATGGTATTAAATAAACCACTATTGGCTACTGCCGGATCGATGGGATTATAGAATTGTAATTTGGAAGCATCCAAACTGGTATTGGTTATACCCAATCCAATGCCTGCAGCCAAATTTGTTCGTGGCGATAAACCAATATGATAGGCATAAGTTCCAAATGCAGAAAAATTATTGAGAGGTCCGGTACGGTCATTAATTATTTGCATTCCCCATCCATGATGTGGTTTGCTGGCGGTATATTCTTCCCAGTAATTTTTACCCCGGGGATTATCGCCGGGAATATGCATTGAAGTAGCAGTAGATTTATAATCTTCTTTTCCAATTGGCCCTTGAACGGTAAGATAAGTTGTAACAGGGGCATCTAATAAACCAGCCCATTGCAATCGGTGACTTGCTTTTACATCTACATAATTTTCTATTCCGGTTAAGGCCGGATTTAAAATATATTGATTGAGGATATACTGTGTATACTGCGGTTTCTGCTGCGCCCACACGGTTGTTCCGATAATCATTACGATTATATAAATAAAAAATTGCTTCATTCCTGGTTAATCCTGCTACCGCATCATTATTTTTTAATCACCTTAAATTCTGTTCTACGATTTTGTTGCCTTCCTTCCGGATTATCGGTTCCATCTGCATTGGTATTATCGGTTATCGGCATGGTTTCGCCCAATCCGATTGCTTTTAAACGGCTTTCAGAAATACCTTTACTTACTAGATAGTTAACAACTGATTTTGCCCTGGCATCCGATAGTTTTTGATTGAAATCATCCTCACCTTTACTATCTGTATAGGCATTGATTTCAATTTCCAATGTTGGATTGTCATTTAATAATTGAACCAATTTATCTAATGAAGCAAAAGATTCTTTTTGCAAACTTGCTTTATTAAAGTCGTAATATACATTATCCATTTTAACCGGTTCAACTTTAATTAGTGTAAGACAAAGATCTGAAGATTTAAAATTTTCCTGATCATCATCGGAAGGTCCGGTAATTTTTATACTGCTATTGAAATATCCTGTATTGGCACCAGTTGCTTTTAACGGTTGATAATCTTCAATTGTAAATGAATAAGTACCCGTTGCATCCGTTGTTTTTTCTGCAATTATTTTTCCATTAATAGTATCTTCAATGGTAACTTTTACGCCTGATAAAGGTTGATTGTTTTCACAATCGAGCACTAAACCAGAAATCTGTTTCATTGTTTTTATTTTATGCAATGAATACAGTTCCAGACAACAGGCAGCATCTCTATCAGAACTCATAATTACATTTTCCAACACATTGGCTGCAGATTCTTTACTGATCAAATACAAATCATCTTTTTCGGAGTTAACGGGGTATCCAAAATTTTTAGTTCCAGATAAATTATCAAGTGATCCTGTATTATAGAAAAAATCGTAACCGCCCATTCCAACTCTGCCATTGGTGCTGTATATAAAAGTTTTTGATGCTGCATGATAACTTGCAGCTTGCTCATCGAAAGCGGTATTTACTTTAGCACCCATATTTATTGGGGTTCCAATATTGCCATTATTATCCAGGCTTGCCATCCATAAATCCAACCCACCTAAACCGCCGGGCCTGTTACTGGTAAACACAATATTTTTTCCATCAGGCATTACAAAAGGTTGTTGCGTACTGCTGCCTTCAACATTTAATGCAGTTACCGAAACGGGCTCTTCCCAATTGCCATTTTGTTTTTTACTTACATAGATATTCGCCATTTTTTTATCGCCGGCAACTTTCCAACGGGTTAAATAAACGGTATTGCCATCAGGCGTAATGGAGGTTACACCTTGTTGCAAACCATCAAGCTGGGGCATAGTTGTAAGACTTACTGCACCTGCATTTCCTGCATTATATTCAACCTGATAAATTCGATTGGTAGTACTCTTTGTTTTGTCTATTCCTTGTGGACGGGTAGATGTAAACCACAACGTATTTTCATTTACCCAAACAGGTGCATAGCTTCCACCTTCAGCATTTAATCCAGCATTTTTTTCAACACTAAATTTTTTCAGGTCTTTTCGAAGCAGTTGTTGTTTTATAAAACCAATGTTTTCAATTTCTCTTGCAGCAGTTACAGCATAATTATCTTTTTCGGCATATTCGTTAAGAAATGAATTAAAAGCAACTGCAGCTTCATCATATTTACTCAAGGATCTTAAGGTAGATCCATAATAAAATTTAGCAAGCGGAAAAGCCTTTGTATCAAAATTATTTGCCTCGGCATAATACGGCAATGCTTTTTCGTGGTAATGTAATTTGCGGTAGCTCTCTGCCAAATTATAAATTACTTTTTCACGGCTGTTGCTAACAATGGTAATTTTTTTATTGGATTTTGCAGCTACTGAATAAGGTTGAAACCCTTCTTTTTTGGTTTTTGATTTTGCGGCTACCATGTATTTTTCATAATACTGTGCGGCTGAAAAATAATCGCCACTGGCAAAGTAATTGTCGGCAGCGCCCAGGTAATCATTTACAAATTGGGCTTTTGCAATTCCAAAACATCCAATCAAACAAATTATTAAACTAAGTCTTTTAATAAGCATATAGAGAGCTTTAAATAATGGTAATAAGATAATAATTATAAACGTGGGCAAACAAATTCAACAGCGGGTGTTTTCACCGATTTTTTGCCTAAAAACGACAAGGATATTTCAAAACTATTGCTTCCATTAACCGCTTTTCCAAGATCGGATGAATTGATATCATAACTCAACCCTAATACAAAACCTTTGTGAGTAAACCCTAAAAAAGGTGTAATAGCATCTTGATGACGATAATTAGCACCC